>DATDBK010000083.1:0-2512 GCA_036524935.1 Lysobacter sp.
CCTGGCTGAAGTCGGGCAGCTGACGCTTGATCTGCTCGGCTTCGAAATTCTGGAGGAGCGTGTGGATCGACGGATTGTTCATGGCTTTGGCCTGTTTGAGTCGTTATAGCGCGAGTGCACGTGGACCCGCGTCTGGCATGGGTGGAGCTAATGGAAGCCGCGAATTATAACGGCTTTTTTCCTGCTGTGGCTAGGACTTGGCCTTGCCCGGGTCGGGTCCGGCGTCGGCCGTGGCGGCCTCCGTGGCCGCGTTGCCCCCGTCTCCGGCCGCCAGTTCGGCGCGGTAGGTCGCCAGCAGTTTCCGGTCGGCCTTGGACAGGGCGGCCTCGTCGAGCAGGTCCGGACGCCGCTGCCAGGTCCGACCCAGCGCCTGCATGCGCCGCCAGGCGGCGATATGGGCGTGGTTGCCCGACAGCAGCACCTCCGGGACGCTGCCCAGCTCGTGCTCGATCGGACGGCTGTAGTGCGGGCAATCCAGCAGCCCATCCTCGAAGCTGTCCTGGACCGCCGACTCGGCGTCGCCCAGCACGCCTTCGCGCAGCCGCGCGACGGCATCGACCACTACCGCCGCCGCCAGCTCGCCGCCGGACAGGACGTAGTCGCCGATCGAAATCTCCTCGTCGACCTCTGCCGCGATCAGGCGCTCGTCGATGCCCTCGTAGCGCCCGCACAGCAGGATCAGGCGCTCGCGGCCGGCCAGCTCACGGACCTTGGCCTGGGTCAGCGGGACGCCCTGCGGGCTCAGGTAGACGACCCTGGCCGGGGCCGGATCGGCCGCGCGCGCGGCCTGCAGGCTCGCCCGCAGCGGGTCGATCAGCATCACCATGCCCGGGCCACCGCCGCAGGGACGGTCATCGACGCGGCGGTAATTGCCTTCGGCGTAGTCGCGCGGATTCCAGCCATGCAGCGACAGCAGGCCGCGCTCGCCCGCACGGCCGACCACGCCGAACGCGGCGCACTGGGCGACAAACTCGGGGAACAGGCTGATGACGTCGATGCGCATGGGGTGGAACTAGAACTCTGGATCCCAGTCGACCGTGACCACGCCGTTGTCGAAGTCCACGGAGGTCACGTACTGCGGCGTCACGAACGGAATCATGCGCTCGCGTTCGTCGTCGCGCGCGACCAGGACATCGTTGGCGCCGGTGGCGAACAGGTGCGAGACCTCGCCGAGCGACACGCCATCGACGGTGACCACGCGCAGGCCTTCCAGGTCGACCCAGTAGTACTCGCCTTCGCTCGGCGGCGGCAGGGCCGACCGCGGAACGTAGATCTCGGTGCCGCGCATCGCTTCGATGGCGTCGCGGTCGGTGACGTCGGGGAAACTGGCGACGGTGTACTTGCCGGTCTGTTTCCCGCGCACGCCGCGCAGTTCGCGCTCGTTGCCGTGCACGTCGCGCAGGATCCACGGCTGGTAATTGAAGATCGCGCTGCGCGGCTCGGTCCAGGACTCGAGTTTCGCTTCGCCACGAATGCCAAAGGCGCCGGACACCCTGCCTAGCAGGATGCGGCGCCCTGGGCGCTCCTCTGAGGAGCCTGTCATTGCAGGTGCTCTAACAGCACGGCCGCGCGGTTGAAGCGCGGCCGGCAGATCAGGCTGCGGTCGCGGCCTTGGCCGCTTCCTTGTACAGCACGGCGACCTTGTCGGTCAGCTGCGCGCCGTTGCCAACCCAGTGAGCAATGCGCTCGACATTGAGCTCGACTTTCTTCTCGGCGCCCTGGGCGACCGGGTTGTAGAAGCCGACGCGCTCGATGTTGCGGCCGTCACGTGCGTTGCGGCTGTCGGTGACGATGACGTGGTAGAACGGACGCTTCTTGGCGCCGCCGCGTGCGAGACGAATCTTGACCATGGTTCGGTAATTCCTGTGTTGCCCAGTCGCCGGAATGGCGAGGTAAGCCAAAAAGTATAAGCCATTGATCCGGGTGAGGAAACCCCCGGAAAGCGGCTGGGGCAGGATGTTCAGGCAGCCCGGCCGCGATCCGCCAGGCCTTCTCCGGACCTTGCGGCGCCATTCCTTACCTGAACGGCATGCCGCCGCGGGCGCCCATCATGCCCTTCATGCCGCGCATCAGGCCCTTCATGCCGCCGCCGGACAGCTTGCTCATCATCTTTTCCATCTGCTGGAACTGCTTCATGAGCTTGTTGACGTCGGCCGGGGTCAGGCCGGCCCCCTTGGCGATGCGGGCGCGGCGCGAGCCGTTCAGCAGCGCCGGGTTGCGGCGCTCCTTCTTCGTCATCGAATTGATGATCGCCACCATTCGCGGCACTTCCTTGCCGGTGACCTGGCTCTTAACCGAGTCCGGGATCTGGCCCATGCCTGGCAGCTTGTCCATGAGCCCGTGCAGGCCACCCATGTTCTGCATCTGCTCGAGCTGGTCCTTCATGTCGTTGAGGTCGAACTTCTTGCCCTTGGCGACCTTCTCGGCGAGCTTCTGCGCCTTGTCCTTGTCGACCTGCTGCTCGACCTGCTCGACCAGCGACAGCACGTCGCCCATGTCGAGGATGCGGCTG
>DATDBK010000084.1:0-26637 GCA_036524935.1 Lysobacter sp.
CGACCGCAAGACCGCCAAAGGCAAGCGCTACAACTCCAGCTACGGCAACGCCCGCAGCAGCTCGACCGTGACCAAGGCCACCGGCAACGCCGCTGCGCCGGTCGCCAAGAAGGCGACCAAGACCGTGGCCAAGGCCCCGGCCGTCAAGAAGGTCGCTGCAAAGAAGGCCGCTTCCAAGGAATAAGCGCCCCGGCGCTGTTCCGAACGAAAAAGCCCCGCTCCGGCGGGGCTTTTTTGTGAGCGCGTTTTTGTGCGCGGTAGTCGTGTAGCCCGGGTAAGCGCAGCGCACCCGGGATCGCGTGCGTGGCCCGGATGCCCCCGGATCAAGTCCGGGGTTACCCGGGATACGAGTTACCGACCGAAGACCATGCAATGGATTGCCGTAGCGTGGTCCGCAGGGGCGGGGATTGCGGAGCAGCGGGACATGGATGTCCCGCGTCCCGCATCGGGCAGGATGTCCGATTAAGGGACGGAGCAATCCCCGCCCCTGCGGACCACGCCCCTTCGAAGCCCGCGCGTTGCTCCAGCTTGGCCCTCAGCGCGCCGTCGCCGCCTTCTCCACCGCCGTCCACACCCGCAGCAGGTTGCCGCCGAGGATCTTGCGGATGTCGGCGTCGGAGTGGCCGCGCGCCTGCAGGCCGGCGACCAGGTTGGGATAGTCGGCGACCGACTTCAGCTCGACCGGCAGGTTGCCACTGACGCCGTCGAAGTCCGAACCGATGCCGACGTGGTCGACGCCGATCAGCTTGACCGCATAGTCGATCTGGTCGAGCACCGCCGCGATGTGCGTGACCGGCATCGGATGCGCCTCCTTCCACGCCTTCTCGAAATCGTCCTTCGAGCGCGCCGGCTTGCCGGCAGCCACCAGCGCGGCATTCTCGCGATCGAAGTCCGCCTCGGCCTGGAAGGACGCCTGCAGATCCGACGCCGCCTTGGCATCGATGAAGCCAGTGCCGAACACCAGCTGCACCACGCCACCTTCGGCCGCGACCGCCTTGGCCAGCTCATCGCTGATGTTGCGCTCGAAGCCCGGCGTGAAGTGGCGCATGCCCGAATGGCTGGCGATCACCGGCACGTCGGTGGCTGCCAGCACGTCGCGGATCGCATCGTCCGACAGGTGCGAGACATCGACCATGATGCCAAGGCGATTCATCTCGGCCACGACCTTCTCGCCGAACGGACTGAGCCCGCCCCACTTCTTCTCCAGCGCGTACGACGAATCGCTGATGCGGTTGTTGGCGCTGTGGGCGAGGGTGATGTAACGCACGCCGCGCTTGTGGAATGCAGCCAGCTGGGCAAGGTCGGCGCCGATCGGCGCACCGTTCTCCATGCCCAGCGCCAGCAGCACGCGACCGCCGCTGCGCAGGCGCGCGACATCGGCCGGCGAGGTCAGCTTGGCGAACTTGTCCGGATGCCGGCCGACCATCGCCTCGACCGCGTCGATCTGCGTGTTGGCAATCTGCCAGGCAGTGCCGGCGTCGTCCTGGTCGGGCGAGGTGTAGATCGACATGAAGCCGATGTCGAGCCCGCCCTGGCGCGCGCGCGGATAGTCGAACTCCTTGCCGGGGGTGGCCACGCCGAGATCGTCCCAGTGCGACATCAGCTCGCCCGGCGCATCGATATGGGTGTCGACGATGACCGCATCCTGGGCCAGTCGATGCGCCGCGTCATTGGAAGCGGCCAGCGCGGGTGCGGCGACAACGGACAGGGCCAGGCCCAATACGAACAAGGAACGCATGCTTTCTCCCCATGAACAACGTGAACAGCGTGATGAACGAGCGGACGATGCCGTTCGCGTGGATTTCGGTACTCAGATGACGCGATGTCCGCCGGCATGCACCGCCTGCGCGAGACGACCACCGAGCCAGTAGCACAGCTCGGCGGGGTGGTTGATGTTCCAGTGCACGAAGTCGGCGCGCGCACCGACGCGCAGGACGCCGCGGTCGTGCAGCCCGAGCGCGCGCGCGGCGTTGATGGTGGCGCCGCGCAATGCTTCCTCGGGCGTCAGGCGGAAATGGGTGCAGGCCAGCTGCATCGCCTGGCGCAGCGACTGCAGTGGCGACGTGCCCGGGTTGCAGTCGGTGGCCACCGCCATTGGCACGCCGTGTTCGCGGAATGCGGCCAGTGGCGGCAGCCGGGTTTCGCGCAACACATGGAATGCGCCCGGCAGCAGCACCGCCACCGTACCGTGCGCGGCCATCAGGCGGACGCTGTCGATGCTGGTGTGCTCGACGTGATCGGCCGACAGGCCATCGAACGATGCGGCCAAGGCGGCGCCGCCGAGATCGCTGAGCTGGTCGGCGTGCAGCTTGACTGGCAGGCCGAGCGAACGCGCCACCTCGAACAGCTTGCGGGTCTGCGCCGGACTGAAACCGATGCCTTCGCAGAACGCATCGACGGCATCGACCAGGCCATCCTGGTGCAGGCGTGGCAGCCACTCGATCGCGGCGTCGATGTAGTCGTCGCTGCGACCGGCGTACTCGGGCGGCAGCGCATGCGCGGCGAGGTAGGTGGTGCGCACGCCGATGCCGAGCTGGTCGAGCCGGCGTGCGACGCGCAGCATCTTGCGTTCGTTCTCGAAGTCGAGACCGTAGCCGGACTTGATCTCCAGCGTGGTCACGCCATCGGTGATCAGCGCGTGCGCGCGCGGCAACGATTGGCGCAACAGTTCGCTCTCGTCGGCGGCGCGTGTCGCGGCGACGGTGGAGAGGATGCCGCCACCTGCGCGGGCGATGTCCTCGTAGCTGGCGCCGTTGAGGCGCAGCTCGAACTCACGGGCGCGGTCGCCGGCAAACACCAGGTGGGTATGGCAATCGACCAGGCCTGGCGTGATCCAGCCCTTGGCCTCGATGACCTCGCGGGCCAGCCGTTGCGGCGCGTCGGGAAGGTCCGCGCGGGCACCGACGAAGGTGAGCAGGTCGTCCTTCCAGGCGAGCGCGCCGTCGGCGACCTCGGCATAGCCCGCCGGCGCGTCAAGAGTGGCCAGTGAAACGCCGAGGACGATGCCGTCCCAGGCCGGGTGGGTGCTTGCGGTCATGCTGGCGATTCTAGCCACGTTTGCCGGCCACGATTCGCCAATGCCATCCGCCCGGGCGACAATCCCGGCCATGAATACCCACGCCATGAAGACCCGGCCATGAGGACCACGGACGCCGCGATGCTGTGGACCCCGGACGGCTGGCAGGCCGATGCCGGGTTCGACATCGACGACCACGGCCGCATTGCCGCGCTCGACGCCGCCGAACCCACCGCCAGCGCCAGCTGGATCGTGCCCGGCATCGCCAACCTGCACTCGCATGCGTTCCAGCGGGCAATGGCCGGACTGGCCGAGCGCCAGACCAATCCCGAGGACTCGTTCTGGACCTGGCGCGAGACCATGTACCGGTTCGCCGCGCGCTTCACCCCCGAGCTGCTCCAGGCCGTGGCCGCGCAGCTCTATGCGGAGATGCTCGAGGCCGGCTACACCACGGTCTGCGAGTTCCACTACCTGCACCACGCCCCTGACGGCCGGCCTTACGACGATCCGGCGGCGATGTCGCGCGCGCTGATCGCCGCCGCCCGCGAAACCGGCATCCGCCTGACCCTGCTGCCGGTGCTGTACATGACCGGTGGCTTCGATGGACGGCCGCTGGGCGAGCGCCAGCGTCGCTTCGGCCATGACCTCGACGCCTACCTGCGCCTGATCGACACGCTGTGCGAGGACGCCGGGCCGGACCTCCATATCGGCTGCGCCCTGCACAGCCTGCGCGCGGTTCCGCCCGACGCGATGAGCGCCGTCCTCGCCGCGCTGCCGCCGGCGATGCCGGTGCACATCCACATCGCCGAGCAGGTCGGAGAAGTGCAGGACTGCCTGGCGATCCGCAACGCACGCCCGGTCGAATGGCTGCTCGATCATGCCGCCGTCGATGCGCGCTGGACCCTGGTCCACGCCACCCACCTCACTCCCGCGGAAGTGCAGGGCATCGCCCGCAGCGGTGCCACGGTGGCGATCTGCCCGACCACCGAAGCCAACCTGGGCGACGGCCTGTTCCCGCTGCGCGACTACCTCGCTGCCGGCGGACGCTGGGGCATCGGTTCGGATTCGCACATCTCGGTTTCGCCGGTCGAGGAGCTGCGCTGGCTCGAGTACGGCCAGCGCCTGATCACGCGCCATCGCAACATCGCCGTGCGGCCGGCCTCGCCGAGCGTGGGCGAGACGCTGTTGACGGACGTGTGCGCAAGCGCACGCCAGTCCACCGGCCACGCCATCGGTCGCCTCGCCGCAGGCGGGTTCGCCGACGCGGTCGTGCTCGATACCGATGCGCCGCAGCTGTCCGGGCTGACGCCTGGCGATGCGATCGACCGCTGGATCTTCAGCGGCAACCGCAACCTCGTGCGCGACGTGCATGTCGGCGGACGGCGCGTGGTCGAAGGTGGGCATCACCTGCAACGTGGCGCGATCGCGGCCCGCTATCGCGCGGCCATGGCGCAGTTGCTGGCGTAGCCCTGCTTACAGCGCCGCGCTGAAGAGGTCGTCTCCCTGCGGCAGCGCACCTTCCAGCTGCAGCAGGAACTGCTTGGTGGGCAGGCCGCCACCAAAACCGGTCAGGCTGCCGTCGCTGCCAATCACGCGATGGCAGGGCAGCACCAGCGGCAGCGGATTGCGACCGTTGGCGGCGCCGACCGCACGCACCGCCGACGGCTTGCCGACGCGTTGCGCCAACTGCGCGTAGCTGATGGTCTCGCCGTAAGGAATGTCTGCAAGCGTCTGCCAGACCTCGCGCTGGAATGGTGTGCCTCGCGGCGCCAGCGGGAGTTCGAAGTGGAGGCGCTTGCCGGCGAAGTATTCGTCCAGTTGCCGCGCGGCGGTGCGCAGCAGGTCGTTGTCGCCTTCATGCCAGTCGATGCCGCGTCGCATCGGGTGGCGAGGACGCTGGAACTCGATCAGGTGCAGGCCATCGTCGCTGGCCGCCAGCAGCAGCGCGCCGACCGGGCTGGCAATGGTGGTGTGCACGATCACGGCGTCGCTCCTGCGGACGCATTGCTGCGGCGCTTGCTCGCGGTGGCCTTGCGCGGCACTTTCGGCGCCACTTTGACCACGGCCGGCAGCGGATGCGACATCGTGTCGCGCCACAGGTGGATTACCGCATAGCCGCGCCATGGTCGCCACGCCTGCGAGGCCGCGGTCAATGCCTTCGCGCTGAGGCGCGAGCCGTCGGCGGGGACCGCGCGCTGCAGCACCAGGTCTTCTGCCGGGAATGCATCGGGATGTCCGAGCGCGCGCAAGGCGATGTACTGCGCGGTCCACGGGCCGATTCCGGGCAACGCCACCCAGCGTGCGGCGAAGTCGTCGAGCGTGCGCTCGGCGCGGAAGTCGACACGGTCCTCGAGCAGTGCGCGTGCCACCGTCCGCACCGTTTCGGCGCGTGCGCGGGTCAGGCCGATCTCGCTCAGGTCGGCGTCGGCCAGCGCTTGCGGTGTCGGAAACAGGTGTTCGAGGCCTGCAGCGAACGGATTCGGCAGTGGCTGGCCGAAGCGTTGTGCCAGGCGCGCGGCGACGGTGCGCGCAGCGGCCACGCTGACCTGCTGGCCGATGATCGCGCGCACCGCGATCTCGAAACCGTCCCAGCCGCTGGGCAGGCGCAGGCCCGGGCGTCTGGCGAGCAGCGGCGCCAGGCGCGGGTCGACCGACAGGGCTGCGGCGATCGCCTGCGGATCGGCGTCGAGGTCGAACATCCGGCGCAGGCGCTGGACGATTTCCAGCAGTCGCGTCGACGCCGGGCCGTGCAGCTCGAGCTTCAGCGCGTGCTCGCCACCGGGCCAGGCGCTGACGCGCAGCCAGCCGGCCTGCTCGATCGGCCCGATCACGCGCGCATAGCTGTGTGCATCGACGACTTCGACACCGGGCAGGGCGCGGCCACGGAGGAAATCGAGCATCGCCTCGAAGTCGTACGGCGGGCGGTAGCCCAGTCGCAGGGTCAGCGCCTGGGTGCTGTCATGGCGCTCGTGATCGCGCTGCTTGCGCAGGTCGCGCGGCGCCATGCGGTACGCGGCGCGGAACGCATCGTTGAACCGCCGCAGGCTGCCGAAGCCGGATGCCAGCGCGACCTCGGTGATCGGCAGTGTCGTTTCTGTCAGCAGCTGTTTGGCGAACAACAGGCGACGGGTGCCATGCACGCCGATCGGTGCGACACCGACGCGTTCGACGAACAGTCGCCGCAGCTGGCGTTCGCCCAATCCGACCCGTTTGGCCAGCGCCGCGAGCGGCTGGTCGGCCAGTGCGCCGTCATCGATCAGCTTGAGCGCGCGTGCCAGTGCCGCATCGCCGCGACGCCAGCTGCCGTCGTCCGGCGACAACTCGGGCCGGCAGCGCAGGCACGGGCGGTAGCCGGCCGCCTCGGCCGCGGCGGCATGGCGGTAGTAGGCGACCTTCTTCGCCATCGGCGCCGGGCATACCGGGCGGCAATAGATGCGCGTGCTCGGCACCGCGGTGAAGAACAGTCCGTCGAAGCGCGGGTCGCGGCTCTTGCGGGCCTGCTCGCATACCTGCCAGTCGGGAAGCACGTCGGAATGGATGGGGGAGGGCGTCGGCATGGGTGCAGGCTAGCACCGCGCGCGGGCCTGGACTGGCCGGATTCGGACATCGATGTCGGGGCCAGCCGGTGCACGCATTCACCCTTGGTTCGAATGCGCGGCAGGTCCGCGTTCAGTGCTCCGCATCGGCACGCAACGCCGGCAGCAGCGTCTGTGGACTGCCGTCGTTGGGCGCCGGCGGAATCGCCAGCAGCTTCGCCAGCAGCGGATAGACATCGACATTGTCGAACGGCGGAATCACCGCGTTGCGCCGGAATGACGGGCCGCGGGCGAGGAAGATCGCACGCATCGACGGCAGCGCCGGATCGAAGCCATGCGAACCGCGGGTGACGCCCGCTGCGCGCTGCGCGACCTTCTCGCGTGGCAGCGCGTCCCAGCCTTCGTGCATCTGGCAGATGATCGCCGGCACGCGCGGATTGCCGCCGTAGCGCCAGCGTTCGGGCAGTTCGCCCTTGCGCCAGCAGTCGTAGCGGGCGTGCGCGCCGAGCAGGTGCCTTTCCACGAATGCTTCGCGACCGGGTTTGGGGGCGATGCCGATCGACTGGCCGATCGACACGACGACGGCGTCCTCGGGCGCGATCATGTCCTCCACCGCGATGGCGTGTCCGGGTCCGACTTTGGCCATGCCATGGTCGGAGACGACGATCAGGTCGAGGCGATCGAGCTGCCCGCGCGCGTCGAGGCGGTCGAGCAGGCGCCCGATCGCAGCGTCGAGTTCGACGATGGTCTGGCGGACCTGCACCGAGTCGGGGCCGTGATCGTGGCCGGCGACGTCGAGCTGGTCGAAGTACAGCGTTGCCAGTTGCGGTCGCGTCGCCGCGGGTTCGTCCAGCCAGGCCAGGACCTGGTCGACGCGGGCGTCGGCGCTGACGTCGTGGTCGAACGGCAGCCAGCGTTGTGGTCGGCGGCCCTGGATCGGGGCTTCACTGCCGGGCCAGTACATCGTCGCGGTGCGCAGCCCGACCTTGTCCGCGCCGACCCAGATCGGCTCGCCGCCCCACCACTGCGGCGTGCCGACGGCGCCGCGGTCGGACGTGCGGAACGTGCCCAGGCCGTCCTCCCACATGCTGTTGTGGACGATGCCATGGTGGTCCGGACGCAGCCCGGTGACGAGGGAGTAGTGGTTGGGGAAGGTCAGCGACGGGTAGGACGGATTCATCCACTGCGCGCGCACGCCCTGCACGGCGATCCGCGCCAGATTGGGGGTAATGCCCCGGTCGAGGTAATCGGCGCGGAAGCCGTCGATGGAGATCAGCAGCACCGCCTGCGCGCGCGCGGGCGCCACCGCCGTCGAAGACTGCGGCGGCGAAGTGGAGCAGCCGGACAGGGCCGGGATGAGGAGTGAAGTGAGGACGAGGCAGGCGGCCGCGGCCGCGGAACGTATCGATGGCATCGGGCGATGATAGCCAGCCCGTGTTGCGGCATGACTTTCGTCGCTGGTCGCCGGCGCCGACCTTGCCGATAGTGGCGCGTCCTTCGAGGAACGTCGCCATGACCCATGCAGGCCGTTGCACCGGAGTTGCCCTGTTGCTGGCGCTCAGCGCCGCGACCGCCGCCGACGCGCAGCAGCCGGCAGCACCGGTGGCGCGGCTGAGTGCGGACGAGTGCCTGGTCTGGGCACGCGAGCTGAGCTTTGCCCAGTCGGTGGCCGACCACGACGCCGCGGCCTTCGCCTCGCACCTCGAACCGGACGCGGCCTTCGGCGCCGGCAATCCCGAACCAACGCGCGGGCGCGACCAGATCACCCGGCGCTGGGGCGGGATCATTGATGGCAAGCGCTTCAGGCTCGAGTGGTATCCGACCCGGACGACGATTGGCGGGGTGGGCGGGGCTGGGGACATCGCCTGGTCGAGTGGCCCGTCGCTGTTCGAGGATCCCGACCCGAAGGCGCAACACCGCTATCGAATCGGCGGCTTCAATTCGGTCTGGCGCCGCGGTGGCGACGGCGTGTGGCGGGTCCTGTTCGACGACGGCGTCGAACCGCGTCCGGTCGGCGAGGCCGAGGCGGTCGCCTTCCGTGAAGGCCGCCGGACGACCTGTCCACAAGACTGACCATGGCGTAAACGCGGACGGGGTGGCTACCTCGGTGGCGACGTCCCGGGCGTATCGTGGATTGGCGGCAATGACGCCGCGGATGCCACCGGCCCAGAGGCCAAAGGTGATGCCATGAAGTGCACGCCCCTCATTCTGTTCTCCGCATGCTTCGGCCTGATGGCCACCACGTTTGCAGCGTCCGCGCAGACCGTCGCGGAGCCCGCGCAACCGCCGTCCGATCCGCAGATTGCCGCGCAGGCCGACCTTGGCCAGGCCGATGCCCTCGCCGCCAACCAGAGCCCGGGCGACGACATCGACCAGCCGCCCCGGTTCAACTGCCTGCAGTACACCGGGTCGCGCATCCGCAGCGCCGACCGCAAGACCGGCAAGCCGGCCTGCAATCAGCAGCCGGGACGCACCTACGGCCGCGACGACATCGCCCGCACCGGACAGACCGACCTGGCCGACGCGTTGCGCCACCTCGATCCGTCGATCAAATAACAACGCGCAGGAATTACTGTGGCGTGGGTCGTGAAGCGGACGCTGCCAGTTGCTGTTTTTTCCGCCACGTTGCTGGTGGCGTCTTCGTGCGCGCTGGCGCAATCGAACTCGCTGCAGCCACCGCCGCTGGTCGCTCCGATTCCGGCGCCGACATCGCCGGTCAGCAGCAAACCCACGCGCGCAGGCAGTGATGCCGCCCGACTGAGCCGCGACATCGACGCGGCCAGTCGGCGTGTCCAGGCCGACGGCGTGCGCAACGACATCGACCGTTCCGACCAGCAACTGCAATCCGATCGTGCCCGCTACGAACGTGAGCGCGCCGCCAATCCGGCGCGCAGCAACGAGCTGCGCCAGGAGTACGACCAGAAACAGGCCGACCACGATGCCTGGCGCGTCGGCAAGGAGCACGAGCAGGAACGACTCGAAACCGACCCGCCGCCGGAGCCGCCGCCGCCGAACGAGATTCCGCCGGTGCAACCGCGGGTGCGGATTCCCTGAAGCGGCAGTCTGGTTACGCCTGCAAGCCGGTCAGCAATCGCTGCAGTGACGCGTCGTAATAGCGCCGGAACGCCGCCTCGTCATAACTGAAGCGTCCTGCGCGATACAGCGCGATCAGGCCGTGGGTGTGCGCCCACAGCGTCATTGTCACGTCCCAGACGTCGTCCTGCTTCAGCAGGCCGGCGCGCATCGCATCCTCGACTGCATCGGCGACGACGTTGAGCGTCGGCGACAAGCGCGCATGGAAGTCCTCGGGAAAGCGCCGGGCATCGCTGCGTGGCGTCGAGAACGCGTGATCGAAGCGATGCGGGTGGGCGAGGGCGAAGTCCAGGTAGATGCGTTGCACGGCGATCAGGCGTTCGCCGACGTCGCCTCCGCGACCACGCGCATGCCAGTGCCGCGCTATCGCGTCGAAACTGTCGTCGCTCATGCGCTTGAGCAACGCCTCGCGATTGGGGAAATGGCGGTAAATGGCCATCGGCGTCAGGCCGACCGCCGCGGCGACGCGACGCATGCTCACCCCGGCGGCGCCTTCGCGATCGAACAACGCCAGCGCGGCGCGCAGGATGCGAGTGGCGGTGTCGGCGGGCGGACTCATGTGTACAGCGTATACAAAACCGTCCCGGACGGCCCGTACGAGGACTGAAGAGCACCGATTGGCCGCCGTCGCAGGCGTCGCGCGACGAAGGCGGCGCGATAATTCACGACGAACCTTCCATGTGCGGCCATGCCCCCGCATGACCGACCCATTGCTGCCGGAGTCGCCCGATGTCCACCCGCAAAGACCCCTCCCGCGTCATCCGTGCCCCGCGCGGCACCGAGCTGAGCTGCAAGTCATGGCTGAGCGAGGCCGCGTACCGGATGATCCAGAACAACCTCGACGCCGAAGTCGCCGAGAGTCCGACCGAGCTGGTGGTCTACGGCGGCATCGGCCGCGCCGCGCGCGACTGGGAAAGCTACGACGCGATCCTCAAGTCGCTGCGCGAGCTGGAAGACAACGAAACCCTGTTGATCCAGTCCGGCAAGCCGGTCGGCGTGTTCCCGACCCACGCCGACGCGCCGCGCGTGCTGCTGGCCAACTCCAACCTGGTGCCGCACTGGGCGACGTGGGAGCACTTCAACGACCTCGATAAAAAGGGCCTGATGATGTACGGGCAGATGACCGCCGGCAGCTGGATCTACATCGGCAGCCAGGGCATCGTACAGGGCACTTACGAGACCTTCGTCGAGATGGGCCGCCAGCACTATGGCGGCAGCCTGAAGGGCAAGTGGATCCTCACCGCCGGTCTGGGTGGCATGGGCGGTGCGCAGCCGCTGGCGGCCTCGCTGGCCGGCGCCTGCAGCCTCAACATCGAATGCCAGCAGAGCCGCATCGACATGCGCCTGCGCACCCGCTACGTCGACGAACAGGCGAGCGACCTCGATGACGCGCTGGCACGCATCGAGAAGTACTGTGAAGCCGGCGAGGCCAAGTCGATCGCGCTGCTGGGCAACGCCGCCGAGATCCTGCCGGAGCTGGTGCGCCGCGGCGTTCGCCCGGATGCGGTCACCGACCAGACCAGCGCGCACGATCCGATCCATGGCTACCTGCCGATCGGCTGGACCGTGGAGCAGTGGCAGCGCATGCAGACAGAGGACCCGGGCCGCGTCGGCGCTGCCGCCAAGCAGTCGATGCGAGTGCACGTGGAGGCAATGCTCGCCTTCGAGGACATGGGCATCCCGGTATTCGACTACGGCAACAACATCCGTCAGATGGCCAAGGACGAAGGCTGCGAGAACGCGTTCGATTTCCCGGGCTTCGTCCCGGCGTATGTGCGTCCGCTGTTCTGCCGCGGTGTCGGCCCGTTCCGCTGGGTCGCGCTGAGCGGCGATCCGGAGGACATCTACAAGACCGACGCCAAGGTCAAGGAGCTGATCCCGGACGATGCCCACCTGCATCGCTGGCTCGACATGGCGCGCGAGCGCATCAGCTTCCAGGGCCTGCCGGCGCGCATCTGCTGGGTCGGCCTGGGGCTGCGCCACAAGCTTGGGCTGGCGTTCAACGAGATGGTGCGCAACGGCGAGCTGAAGGCGCCGGTGGTGATCGGTCGCGATCATCTCGACAGCGGATCGGTGGCATCGCCCAACCGCGAGACCGAGGCGATGAAGGACGGCAGCGATGCGGTCAGCGACTGGCCGCTGCTCAACGCGATGCTCAACGTCGCCGGCGGCGCGACCTGGGTGTCGCTGCACCACGGCGGTGGTGTCGGCATGGGCTACTCGCAGCATTCGGGCGTGGTGATCGTGTGCGACGGCAGCGAAGAAGCCGACAAGCGCATCGCGCGCGTGCTCTGGAACGATCCGGCCACCGGCGTGATGCGCCATGCCGACGCGGGCTACGACATCGCCAAGGCGTGCGCGAAAGAGCAGGGACTGAAGCTGCCGATGGTGTAACCGGTCGCGCGATCTTGTCATCCCGGCGAAAGCCGGGATCCATTTGTCCTGACGTCGACAGCAACGTCCATGGTTCCCGCATGCGCGGGAACGACGGCACTGCTCGATACCAACACGGGTACAAACCCTCCCCAACCGCGGGTAGGCGCGCGGATGGCACCAACGCTTAGCGTTAACAGGCAGTTAATTCGCCCGGAACGCAACGCGGAGGTCCACCATGATTCCCTGCCAATCGCGCCCCTCACTGCGGCGCGCGCCGCTGCCGGCCAACATCACCCGTGCTTTGGCCCTTGCCCTGCTGCCCGCGCTGGCCGGCGCACAGGACGCGCCTGCCACGGCAGCCACTGAAGACACGACCACCACGCTCGACCGGATCCAGGTCACCGGCTCACGCATCAAGCGCGCCGACATCGAAACCTCGCAACCGATCTTCAGCCTCAACCGTGAAGAGATCCAGGCGCAGGGCCTGACGTCGATCGGCGACGTGATCCAGAACATCACGGCGAACGGTTCCACCCTCAACTCCGCGTTCAACAATGCCGGCAACGGCGAAACCCGGGTGTCGCTGCGCAACTTGGGATCGAACCGCACGCTGGTGCTGGTCAACGGCCGGCGCTGGGTCGGCGGTACCGGGCTGGGCGGCGCGGTCGATCTCAACACGATCCCGACCGCAGCGGTCGAACGCATCGAGGTGCTGAAGGACGGCGCGTCGACGATCTACGGTTCCGACGCCATCGCCGGCGTCGTCAACGTGATCCTGCGCAAGGACTTCGACGGTGCCGAGGCCAACGCCTATCTCGGCCAGTACGACAAGGGCGACGGCTTCCGCCAGTCGTACGACGTACTGATCGGTTCCAACTCCGAGCGCTGGTCGACGATGCTCGGCATCGGCTACGTCAAGGAGGAGCCGGTGATGGCCGGCGACCGTCCGCAATCGGCGGTGCCGGTGTTCGGCGCGATCCCCGGCACCGGCGGCAGTTTCTCGCCGCCGGATGGCAACTTCTCGTTCTTCCGTCCGCCGGTCGACGCGGACGACCCGGGCCCGTTCTTCACCCAGCCCAATGATGACTACGGTTTCTTCATACCGACGCCGGGCGTCGGCCCCGGCTATCGCCAGAACGCGGGCCTGGCCGACAACTACAACTTCGCCCCGGACAACTACCTGATCACCCCGCAGGAGCGCGTTTCACTGTTCGGCAGCGGCACGCTGGAGATCACCGACCGGTTCCGCTTCAAGACCACCATCACCTACAACCAGCGCAAGTCCGAGCAGCTGCTCGCCGCGGTGCCGCTGGCGTTCGACGCCAGTTCCGGCGACCCGGAGTTCATCAGCGCCGACAGCATCTACAACCCCTACGGACGCGACGTCAACGAGATCTTCCGGCGCATGGCCGAGACCGGCGGCCGCTCGTTCAACCAGGACGTGCGCACGTTCGCGTTCGACGGCTCCCTGGAGGGAACCTTCGACATCGGCGAGCGCTTCTTCGACTGGGAAGCCGGCTACTTCTACGGCGACAACAAGGCCAACAACACCACCAACGGCCTGTTCCAGATCAGCAAGGTGGCCAACGCGATCGGCCCGTCGATGTTCGACGACACCGGCGCGCCGATATGCGTCAGCGTTCCCGGCGACGCCACCACGGTCATCGACGGCTGCGTGCCGATGAACCTGCTCGGCGGCGCCGGCACGCTGACCCAGGACATGATCGACTACGCCACCTTCACCGCCCACGACGAGTTCTACTACAAGCAGAAGACCTACTACGCCAATGTCGGCGGCGACCTGTTCGACCTGCCTGGCGGCGCGTTGGGATTCTCGTTCGGACTGGAGCACCGCACCGAGTTCGGTTACGACGAGCCCGACGGGCTGATCAACTCCGGCGACACCACCGGCAACGCGCGCACGGCGACCCGCGGTGGCTATTCGCTCGACGAGGCCTACCTGGAGCTGGCGATACCGGTGCTTGTGGACGTGCCGTTCGCGCGCCTGCTCGATTTCAGCCTGGCCACGCGCTACTCCGACTACAGCAATTTCGGCGACACCCTCAACAGCAAGTTTGGTTTTCGCTGGAAGCCCATCGAGGACCTGATGGTCCGCGGCAACTGGTCGGAAGGCTTCCGCGCGCCGTCGATCGCCGAGCTGTTCGCCGGCCAGGCCGATTCGTTCCCGGCGATTACCGACCCGTGCGCGGGCAGCCTGCAGGGCACGCCCAACAACGACATCCCCGGAGGTTGCGCCGGCATCCCGCAGTACAACCAGAACAACCCGCAGATCCGCATCACCGTGGGTGGCAATCCCGACCTGCAACCGGAGCTGTCGACGTCGAAGACGCTCGGTTTCGTCTACAGCCCGGGCTACGTGCAGGGCCTGGATATCTCGCTCGACTGGTGGCAGGTCGAGATCGACGACGCCATCTTCCTGCAGACCGGCCAGGCGATCCTCGACAACTGCTACCGCAACGGCACCGCCGAGGCGTGCGCGCTGATCACCCGGACATCGTCCGGCCAGGTCAGCGACCTGCTGTCGATCCCCAGCAACATCGGCACGATCAAGACCGAAGGCTACGACTTCACCGTCAGCTACCGGCTGCGGGAGACGTCCTGGGGCACGTTCGCCTTCACCTGGGACACGGCCTACACCAGCGAGCTGTTCGTCGACATCAACGGCGATGGCGTGTTCTCGCAGGACCAGCTCAACGGCGAGTCTGGCAACAATGTCGGCGAGTACTTCGGCTCGACCTTCACCAACAACTGGCGGATCCGCTCGAACCTGTCGGCGCGCTGGGAGAAAGGTGATTTCGGCGCGACCTGGTACGTGCGCTACTACTCGCCACAGGACGAGCTGTGCGTGGGCACGCCGAACGTGCCGGCAGCCCAGGTCGAGCGACTGTGCTCGGATCCGAACCGCTTCACCGACCTCGACGGCGACGATCCGGATCGGCTGCCCGACGGCCCCGCCGCGCGGCCCGAGAACAATATCCCGAGCGCCACCTACAACGACCTGACCGTGTTCTGGAACGCACCATGGAATGCCCGGGTCACGCTCGGTGTGAACAACGCCTTCGACCGCGACCCGCCGATCGCGATCACCGCCTTCGCCAACAGCATCGATCCGGCCTACGAGATCGGAGGACGGTTCTTCTACATGACCTACAACCAGAAGTTCTAGCAGGACGTCGGTTGGCCGGCTGCGGGCCGGCGTGGCAACAGGGCAGGGCAAGCGCCCTTCCCGTTGCCGTGACCGGCCCCGTTGTGCAGGCGAAGTTGATCTAGAATCCTGCCAGGACTCTACGGTTCTGGCGCGCAATGCCCAAACAGCACCAAAGCATGTTGCAGTCGTTGCCATCCCAGCGCGTTCGCGTGGGCGACAGCATCGTCGACGTGGCTGCGCGAGAGATCACGGCTGCCTCCGCTGCGGCAGGCGGCGCGCCGCAACGCATCAGCCTCAAGGCGATCGATTTGCTGCTGGTCTTGATTGACCATGCCGGCAAGGTCGTCAGCCGCGAGACGTTGCTGGAGACCGTGTGGCCGGACACGTTGCCGGGTGACGATGTCGTGACCCAGGCAGTGGCGCAGTTGCGCAAGGCATTCGGCAGCGACGAGCCGTATATCGAGACCATCGCCAAGCACGGCTACCGCCTGCTGGCACCGGTGCAATGGCTCGACGTGCCCAATGACGCCGACGCCGACGCCGACGCCGACGCCGACGCCGACGCCGACGCCGACGCCGACGCCGACGCCGACGCAAGGCCCGGCCCGGTGCAGGCACCTGCAGCCGACGTACCGGCAAGCGCGCGTTCGCGTCCGGCGCTCCGCATCGCCGGCACCGTCGCCGCGCTGGCGGCGCTGGGATTCGCCCTGTGGCTGGCGGTCGGCGCCGACCGCGAGCGTGCGCAGAAGGTCGCTGGCGGTGCGGCCGGCGTCGATCCGCCGTTCCTGAAGATCACCTCCGCGACCGGCATGGAGTTCGCGCCGAGCCTGTCGCCTGACGGCTCGCAAGTCGTGTACAGCGCCTACATCGACGAGGCCGGCGTCGGACGGACCTCACTGATGCTGCAGACGACGGCGCCGGTGGAACCGCGCGCCCTGACCCATCCGGCAGGTGGCGAGCAGGACGTGATGGCGGCGTGGTCGCCGGATGGCCGCCAGATCGCGTTCTACCGAGTGCGTCGCGATGCCGCAGGCAATTCCGGTTGCCAGCTCATGCTGATGGCGTCCGCCGGAGGCGAGCCGCATCCGCTGGGCAACTGCGAGGCCGACCGGCTGCGACGCTTCAGCTGGCGCCCCGACGGCCAGCAGCTGATCCTCGGCGCCAGCAACGCGGGACTGGCAGGCATCAACGCGATCGAGTTGTTCGACATCGCCAGCGGCACCCCGCGCAAGCTCGAGTACACGCACGCCGCCAGCGACATCGACCTGTCACCGGTGTATTCGCCGGACGGTCGCTGGATCGCATTCCAGCGCAATGTCTCGCGTGGCGATCTGTGGCTGATGCCGGCAGCGGGTGGCCAACCCGAACGGCTGACCCGGATCGAGTCCAACCTGTTTGGCCTGGCCTGGTCACCCGACAGCAGCGCCATCGTCTTTTCCGCCTACCGCGGCCAGGAGGCAGCGCTGCTGCGCGTGGATGTGCAGTCGCGGCGCATCACCGAGATGGGCATCGGCAATGCGCGTTTTCCGAGTGTGGCGCTGAAAGACCCTTCGGTCGCCTTCGTGATCGAGGAGGCGCCGACCTCGCTGTACCGTGTTCGCATTCCGGCGCAGGGTGAAGGCGCTGCGGCACCGGAACCGGTGTTCCCGTCCTCCGGCACCGAACTGCTGCCGTCGGTATCGCCCGATGGCCGCCAGATCGTGTTCGTCTCCGACCGCACCGGCGACGTGCGCCTGTGGTGGGGCGAAATCGGACGCGCCTCTTCGTTGCGACCCATCGAGAATTTCGTCCCGTTCCCGCGCCACCCCGCGGCGTGGTCGGCCGATGGCCGGACCGTGCTGATGATCGGTGCCGATGGCGACAACGAGGCGCTGTACGAAATCACGCCGGCCACCGGCGCGGCGCGGAAGCTCGCGCTGCCGCAGGGCCGGCCGACCTACGGTGCCTATGTGGCCGAGCCGGGGCAGCTGCTGGTGGTCTCCGACCGCGGTGCCGGACGGCTCGGCCTGACCCTCTACCAGCGACGCGGCGACGAGTTGCAGGCGCTGTCGAGCCTCGATGACGTCGCAATCGCTCGCTTCGATCCGGCCGGACGGCGCGTCGTTTTCTTCCGCAATGCCTCGTGGGGGTTGTGGCAGGCCGGCCTGAAACTGGATGGGCCGCGTCTGCTCGACGACCTGCACGCCGATGCCGGCGGCACCCTGCCGCGGCTGATGCCGAACGCCGGCTTCCATGTGCAGAGCCGGCGCCTGGTGACCACCGATCGCGGCAGCTGGATAGTCGGGGCCGGTGATGGCTGCAACGTGCGCTGGATCGCCGTCGAGGGACCGGCCGGCACCCGCAGCGGTCCGTGCCTGGACCCGCGCGGGGGCGAACTGACCGGAGTCAGCTTCGATGCCGGCAACGGCTGGCTCTATTACTCGTACAGCACCCAGGACGCCAGCGACATTGGCTGGGCGCGGCTGCCGGACGTGGCAGCGCGCTGACACGCGCGAGGCGCCGCAGCGGTTTCGGAACTCCTTCAGGAATCCGATACCGCGATTTCAGCAGGAAATCCGCACAACGGCAGGACATCGCAACCGCAAGATCGGCAAATCGAGGCACCCCACACACGGAGGAGTGCCATGGCCAGTTCGCGGATGTCGATGTATGTCCCCGCCGATGCCGATGTCGAGGTTCCGCGCGCTGCGGCTTCCACGCTGCTGTCGCCGCACCGCGTCTGCGCCCATGACGGCCAGTTTCGCGAGATCGGGGCCGAGCATCCGGCGCGGGTGTGCTGGGCCGGCGTGTCGAGGCTGGGCAGCGTCAAACTGGCGCGGCCGTCGTTCTCGTTGTGGATGCAGATCCGCGGCAGTGCCCGGGTTGAAGCGGCCGAGGGCGCGTTCCGGCTGCGCACCGGGGCGTGGATCGCGCTCGACGCGGAATCGGTTCCGGAGGTCCAGGCCGACCACAACGGTCTGACCCTGGCCCTGCTGGTGCCGCCGGACCTGATGCCACTGCTGCAGGATGCCTACCTGTTCGTCGGCAAGGGCACGATGTCGCGACGCGACCGGGTGCTGGCGCTGCGTCTGTGGCACGGCGCGGTGCGCGTCCTGCAGGCGTACGAGAGCGTCCCCGACCGCACCCTGGTGCGCGCGCTGCGACCGCTGATCCTGCACATGTCCGCCGTGCAGGCGCGTCATGTCGCCACGCTTGGCCATTGCCCGGGGCATTCACGCACGCGCAAGCGGCGCCTGTTCAACCGCCTGCAGCGGGCGCGCCTGTACCTGGAAGGCAATGCCCACCGCATGGTCCGGATGAGCGAGATCATGGCGATCAGCAACTACTCGCTGTGGTACCTGTCGAAGTCGTTCCACGAGCTGTACGGCGAGAGCGTGCAGACCGCCGCCTCGCGCCTGCGCATCGAACGTGCCTGCGACCTGCTCGAGACGACGTCGATGGACATCACCGAGATCGCCGAGTCCTGCGGCTTCGACAACGCCTGCAGCTTCGCCCGCGCCTTCCGCGCCAGGAGCGGGACCAATGCGACCCAGTTCAGGAGTGCGCTGCGCGAAGGTGATCGGCGGCGGAGGGCGCCGGTGATTTCGTCGTGAGTGGGTGAACGGGCGTTGCGCGTTTCCCGGGGGCGCTGCGCTTACCCGGGCTACGGGTTGCCGCAGATGTTGAAGTCTGGTTGCATTCGGGTATGGCCGATCACGTCCTCGACAATCCGATCTGGGAATCGCTGCGCAGTCGCCATCGCGCTCTGGCACTGCGCAATGGCGATGTCGCCCGCTATCCGGCGCAGGTTGCGCCGTTCCTCGGTGTCGCCGCCGACGGCGTCGATGCCGGTGCCGCGCTGGCGCAGCTCGTCCCGCCCGAAGACACGGTGCTGCTGCTCGGTGTGACGCCGGCGGTGCCCGATGGCTGGCGGTTGGACAGGCTGGCAATGCTGGCGCAGATGGAATGCCCGCAGCACATGGCCGAAGTCGACGGCCCACCGATCCTGGCGCTGGGCGAGGCGCACCGCGCGGACGTGCTGGCGCTGACCGCACTGGTCTATCCGCACTACTTCCGGCCGCACACGATGGACCTGGGGCGCTATTTCGGCATCTACCAGGACGGCCGCCTCGCCGCGATCATCGGCGAGCGCATGGGCATGGACGAGTTCCAGGAAATCAGTGCGGTCTGCACGCATCCGGATTTCAACGGCCGCGGCTATGCGCGTCACCTGCTGGCGTGGCTGAGCAACGACGTGCTCGATCGCGGGCACACGCCGTTCCTGCATGTCGCCCATGAGAACCAGCGCGCAAAGCAGCTGTACGAGCTTGGCGGCTACCGTGATCGCCGCGACATCGGCTTCTGGTCGTTGCGGCGGGCCGGGACCCAGTAGGAGCGAGTCCTACACCCGTGGGTTGGCAGCCAGCTCGCGGCACAGCTGCGTGGTGGCCTCGTCGACCGGGAAGCAGCATTCGATCCGCAGTTCGTCCAGGGTCACGTCGCGCGGCGTGCCGAAGGTGGTGATCGTCGAGAAGAAGCGCAGCTGCTGGTCGTCGCGCTGCAGCACGGTGGTGAGCAACGGCGCCGGCGCCGTGTCGAGATCGCGCATGCGCCAGCGCGCGGGCACGCCGGGGTAGGCCAGCACCTCGTCCAGCAGTTCGCGCGCGGAAACATCCGACGGCGCCGCGGCGACTTCGGCGTGGAGGTGGTGGATCAGGTCGTGTGCAACCTCGTCCCAGTTCGCCACCGCCGCGCGCAGGTCCGCTGGATCGAAGATTTGCCGGATCATGTTGCGGTGCGCACTGGCACGGCCGCGCATGACGAAGCCGTTGACCCGCATCGCTGCCTCGTTGGCCATCAACACATCCCAGCGGCGATTGAGGACAAAGGCCGGGTAGGGCTCCTGTTGGGCGAGGATGAATTCGATTGCGCGCCGGACCTGCGCCAGCTCCGGTGTCGCCAGCGCGGTTTCCGGGTAGCGCGGCGCGAAGCCGGCCGCGACCAGCAATGCATTGCGTTCGCGCAACGGCATGTCGAGCGCATCGGCCAGGCGCGTGACCACGTCGCGGCTGGGCTGTGCCTTGCCGGTTTCGACGCAGCTGAGGTGGCGCGGCGAGATACCCGCGTCCAGGGCGAGGTCGAGCTGGCTCAGGCGCCGTGCCGCGCGCCATTCGCGCAGCAGGGCGCCCACCTGGGGCCGTGACGGGGAGTGGGCGAGATGGTTCACGGCCGCAGCATAAGGGCGCCATGTCGCGAGTTCCATGACCTCGAAGGTCATGACGTCATGACCTGGGACTTCGTTGATCGCATGCCCAGGCGGGCCAATCATTTGCGTCAACGACGGGGCCTGTCCCCGTGGAGATGACGACCATGCTTCGCAGGCAGTTCCTCGGAACGGCAATGGGTACGCTGGCAGCGAGCGCGCTGGGCGGTTTTGCTTCGGCGTCGGGCAAGCAGGCAGCGGCCGCCAATGCCGGCGCCACGGCGGGCGGCGACGACGCGATCGCCGCAGCCGCGTTCCGCGCCGCCAGCCGCTTCATGAAGACACCGTTCGGCAACATCGCCTACGCCGAACGCGGCATCGGTGAGGCGGCGTTGTTCCTGCACGGTTTCCCGCTCAACGGCTACCAGTGGCGCGGCGCGCTGCAGCGCCTGTCGCCGTACCGCCGCTGCATCGCACCCGACTTCCTCGGCCTGGGCAACACCGAAGTCGCGCCGGGCCAGAGCGTCGCGCCCGATGCGCAGGTGGCGATGCTGGCCGACCTGCTCGACCGCCTCGGCATCGACAGCGTCGACCTGATCGCCAACGACAGCGGCGGCCAGGCCGCGCAGCTGTTCCTCGCGCGCTATCCGCAGCGGGTGCGCACGCTGCTGCTGACCAACTGCGATTCGGAAATCGAATGCCCGCCACCAGCGCTGCTGCCGGTGCTGGAGCTGGCGAAGCAGGGCAGGTTCGTTGGCGAATGGCTGGCGCCATGGCTTGCCGACAATACGCTGGCGCGTTCGGCCGAAGGGCTGGGCGGACAGACGTTCACCTATCCCTCGCATCCGACCGACGAGGCGGTCGATACCTACCTCGGCCCCCTGGTCCGCAATGCCGATCGCACCCACGCCTACGCGATCGGTCTCGACCGCAACTGGCTGCAAGGCATCGGCCCGACCCTGGCCCGGTTCGAGGGCCAGACGCGGATCGTCTGGGGCACCGGTGACACCATCTTTTCGGAGCGCGGCGCCGAGCACCTGCAGCGCAGCTTTGGCAACTCGCGCGGCCTGCGTCGCATCGAAGGCGCGAAGCTGTTCTTCCCCGAGGAGTTCCCCGAGGTGATCGCAGAGGAAGCACGCGCGTTGTGGGGTGTCTGATGCGTGGTGCCAGCTTGCGATGTCACGAGGCCAGTTCGTGGACCGCACGCGCGGCGCGGTCCACTTCCTCCGGCGAGTTGACCAGGCTCGGTGCCAGCCGCGGGTAACTGACGGCGTAGGGGCTGCTGCTGGCGACGATCCTGCGCTCGAGCAGTCGTTTGACCACATCCCCGGTCTTCATGCCGTCGATCTCGAAGGCGACCAGGCCGGCCGACAGGTCGGCCGACATCGGCGTGTGGATCCGGATCCGGCGGTTCTGGGCGAGATTTTTCTTGAGCTGGTCGTTGAGACCGGCGATGCGGGCGGCGACGCGTTGCCGTCCCATCGCCTGGTGCATCTGGAACGCCGCCGCCATCGCCCACTGGTGCTCGAAGGCATGGAAGCCGCCCGGAGACATGCGCGCGGCGTTGCCGGGTGTTTTCGGTAGCCGGTTCTCGGCCCAGGCGTTGTACGACTCCAATTCGCTAAAGGTCGGGATGGTCGGGCGCAGACGCGCCCAGTTGTCCGCTTTCGCCCAGACAAGCGCGGTACCGCGCGGTGCGAACATCCACTTGTGGCAACCGGCGCAGAAGAAATCGGCGCCCATCGTGGCGATGGTCTCGTCGGCAGCACCGATGCCGTGCACGCCATCGACGACCAGCAGCACATCGGGATGGCTGGCCTTGAGTGCGGCCGCGAGCTGCCGGATCGGCAAGCGGATGCCGGTACTCGAATGGACCCAGGTCAGGCCGACCACGCGCGTGTTCGGCTTCACGCCCTGCAGCAGGCGCTCGACCACCTGGTCGGTGCTGGCCTGGGACGCATCGTCGAACAAGCTGATTCTGCGCATGCCGGCCCCGGAGCGTTCGCATGCCAAGCGGATCGACTCGTGGTGCGAGTAATGGTCGTGGACCGTGGTGAGGACCTCGTCGCCGGCCTTGAGCGGCAACCCGTGGTAGACCAGCGCGAGGCTTTCGGTGGTGCTGCGGGTCAGGCAGACCTGATCGCGCTCGCCGCCCAGATAGGCGGCGATGGTCTCCTGCACCCGCAACGGGACGTTGTTCGCCTCGTCCTCGAACAGGCCCCGTTCGATCACCAGGAACGGATTCTGGTCGATCGAGCGACGGTACGCCTCGATCGCCTCGCGCACCGGCGCCGGGTGACTGGCGATGAAGAAACTGGCGAAGTGGGCATAGGCCGGATCGAGCGCGAACTGGCCGCGGACCTTCGTCCAGTCCGACAGGTCGGGCAGGCGGGGCGTCTCGCGGGCGAGTGCGCCGAGCAGGCTGCCGGGCAGCAATGCGATGGCGCCGGCGGCGGCCGGAAGGGCCAGGAACTGGCGGCGCGACACTGGGGAATTCATGGCAGGACTCCTGCGCTCATTGGCGCGAGCTCATTGGTGTGATCGCTTGCGACCGGCGCAGCCTGCGCCGGGCCCGGTTCAAATCTGGTAAATGCCCGTCCGGTCCAACGGCAACCGCGGTTGCCGCAGGTCGGGCGGTGCGACCGTCCGGCAGCGGTGAAGCGCGCCTTCACATTCGGGCGGCACGCGTTCTGCCAGCCTCGTCGGCGCCGTCCCGTCGTCGGACCATCGCGGTCCGTCGCGGGTGCCAAGGAGCAGCGCCATGGTGCAGACCGGACGAAGCGCATCGCGGAGATGGGTGGCCCCGAAGTTGGCAGTCGCGATTCTGGGAGTCGCGATGCTGGCCGTCGTCCTGACCGCCTGTGGCGGTGGTGGTGGTGGCCCACGCGCCAGCGTGAGTCCGCCGCCGGCGCCAGCGAACCGGCCTCCGGCCTTCACCTCGGGTGTCGCCGCGACCGTGCCCGAAGACACCGCATCGGTGTTCTACACGGCCACGGCCAGCGACCCCGACGGCAACCCGATCACGTTCTCGCTTGCCGGTGGTGCCGACCAGGCGCGCCTTCGCATCACTTCGGCTGGAGGACTGTCATTCGTCACCACGCCGGACTTCGAGAATCCGGTCGACGCCAACGGCGACAACATCTACCTGGTCACGATCGCCGCCAGCGACGGCATCGTCAGCGTGACCCAGTCGTTGTCGGTCACGGTCACCAACTCCCTCGGTGCGTCGTTCCGGGTGCGTCGGGTCGCCAGCGGACTCAACTTCCCGATCTTCATCGCGCCGATGCCCGACAGCAGCGGGCGCCTGTTCGTGGTCGAGCGTGAGGGCCGCATCCGCATCATGACCGCCAACGGTGCGCTGACGGCGACGCCGTTCCTCGACATCAGCGGAACGATTTCGATCGATGGCGAGCGCGGTCTGCTCGGGTTCGCGACGGCGCCGGATTTCTTCACCAGCGGGCGCTTCTACATCTTCGTGACGGCGCTGGACGGGACGATCGAAGTGCGTCGTTACCAGACCGTGGCCGGTGACCTCAACCGCGCCGATCCCGCCAGCGGCGATGCGATCCTGCGCGTGCCGCATGCGCGCAACAACCACAACGGTGGCTGGATCGCGTTCGGCCCGGATCGCATGCTGTACATCGCGATCGGCGACGGTGGTGGCTCGGGCGATCCGGACAACAACGGGCAGAACACCAACACGCTGCTGGGCAAGATCCTGCGTGTGGATCCGGCCAGCGATGGGTTTCCCTCCGACACCGCCCGCGACTACGCGATTCCGAGTGGCAATCCGTTCGTCACTTCCGGCGGTGCGCCGGAGGTGTGGGCGTACGGGCTGCGCAATCCGTTCCGCAATAACTTCGATTCGCAGACCGGAAACCTGCTGATCGGCGACGTCGGGCAGGGTGCGATCGAGGAAATCGACCTGATGCGTCCTGGCGATGCGGGCGCCAATTTTGGCTGGCCGGTCCTGGAGGGCACTGTGCCTTTCCGTGGTGGTCCGACCACGGGGATGACCCCGCCCGTGGCGCAGTACTCGCATGGCACGGGGCCGGTCAATGGCAGTTCGGTGACTGGCGGCGTGGTCTATCGCGGGACGGTCGAGTCGTTGCTGGGCGAGTACATATTCGCTGACTTCGTCCGGCCCAACATCTGGTCGTTGCCGATCTCGCGGCTGGTGCCGGGGACGACGCTGCAGGCGAACGAGTTCACGCTGCGCAATGGCGATTTCACGCCGGACGCCGGCGCGCTCACCAACATCGTCAGCATCAATGCCGATGCTGGGGGCCAGGTCTATCTGGTCGATTTCGATGGCGAGATCTTCGTGCTCGAGGCGGTGCTGTTGGGGGCGCCGTCGGGTGCGCCATCGGCGGCATCGCTGGCGTCGCCGCAACAGTTGCTGGGTGAGGCGCTTTCGAGGCGCTTCGGCGGGCGCAGGAGTGGAGATCGGCGCTAGGCGATCTCCAGGGTGAAGGCAACCGATTCCGGAGAGGCGCCGTGCGCCGGGCCGGGGATTGCTCCGCCCCTTAGTCGGCCATCCTGGCCGATGCGGGGCGCGGGCCATCCATGGCCCGCTGCGGAACAATCCCCGGCCCACCGGACGACGCTCCAGCCCGTCAAGGCCCCGTCTTCGTCTGGTTTGTGTAGCCCGGGTAAGCGCAGCGCACCCGGGACCAGACGCATCACCCCCACATCCACGTAGCCCGGGTAAGCGCAGCGCACCCGGGACCAGACGCATCCCCACTAGGCCGACAGTCAGCCCCGGCGTCGTATCCTTGGGCATGCGCGCGAATTTTTTTGCGCATTCATCACTGACACGAGCGGGAACTCCTTGCGACCGATGCTCAAGTACTCCGGGCCGTTGTTGCTGTGCCTTGTGCTGGCTGCCTGCCAGCGCGAAGAGCCGGTCACCCAGGCCATGGTCATCGAAGAGGTGAACAGCCCCCAGGACGGCGGCGCGATCAGCACCGCGCCGGTCAAGCTACCGCCCGCGCAGACCGAGTCGCCACGCAAGGCCAAGACCAGCGTGCGTGAATCGGGCAAGGCCAAAGGCGGCAGTGCACCTATCGACTGGTCGCCGCTGGAGCTGACTTCGGGCGAGGCATCCATCAGCTGCGAGCTGGACTACGCCACGCTGGGCGATGGCAACGTGCTGGCGAAGTTCGACCGCGACGGCATCCGCGAAGCGCTGCAACCGTGCGTGGAGCGGGGCGTTGCCCGCCTGCGCTACAAGGGCAAGATCACCGCCGAGTTCGGCTCGCTGGTCGAGCGCGTCACCCATGTCGCCGATGAACTGGGCATCCACAAGCGCGTGCTCGACGTCGACTCGGCCGGTGGCCAGGTCGAGGATGCGATCAAGGCCGGCGATTACATTGCCGAGTCGCGCTGGACCATCTGGGTGCGCGAAGGCGCGATCTGCCACAGCGCCTGCGTGTTCATCCTCAGCGCCGGCGACACCCGCATGATCGCCGGCCAGGTCGGCATCCATCGCATCATCCGCATGAGCTCGACCGCGACCACCCGCGCCGAGCTCAATGCCGAGCTGCGCGTGGTCTATGAGCGCGTTCGCGATTACCTGGAGCGCAACGGCGCGGCCACGGCGGTCGCCGATCTGATGATGGCCGTGCCCAACCGCGGTCTGCGCCTGCTCACGGTGGAAGAACTGGAGCTGTATGGCCTCGACGGGGTCAACCCGGCCCAGGACGATCTCGACCGCCTGCGCCTGATGCGCAAGTGCGGCGAGGACTTCGTCAGCCGCCGCGATTCGTTCGTGCGCGCGTTCGACAAGCGCTGCAAATCGCCGAACACCGACCTCGACGCCCTCAACACCTGCGGCCTCAACCTGCGCAAGGATTACGGATTCCCCGACCAGGCCTGTCCGGCCGAGAGCCCGTTGTCGGAATTCGATCCGGGCACGGCACTGGTCCCGGGTGGCAAGCAGCCCGATGGTGTCTCACAGGAAACCACGCCGCCGCACGCCGGCGACAGCTGACCGCGACTGCCGGCGAAGGTTCCCGGTGCAGGCCCGAGCAGGCGCTCAGCCTGTGGAGATCACATGGATCTCGACATCCTCGATCGTCACGACCTGGCCGGCGTGGATCTTGCACGTCTTGCGCAGCTCGAGCGTGCCGTCGACGCTGACCGCACCGCTGGCGACGATGGCTTTTCCGGCGCCGCCGCTGTCGCACAGTCCGACCAGCTTGAGCAGCTGGTTGAGTTCGACGTGGTCGCGGTCGAGTTCGAATTCGATCTGTTGCATGGCCGT
>DATDBK010000085.1:0-29641 GCA_036524935.1 Lysobacter sp.
TGCGCAAGGCAACGGGCATCGATCAAGCCTGCAGGTCAACCAGGACGGGACGGGGCCGGTAGAATGTCGGCCTCCGCGGTAGCCAGCAGCTTATCGCAAGCACCTGAACGGAAGAGGCCCCGGCCGGCAAGTCCGGCACCGCTGAAATGAGTTTGTTCGTACTAGGCATCAACCATCAGACCGCGCCGGTCAGCCTGCGCGAGCGCGTCGCGTTTTCGGCCGACTCGGTGCCGGCAGCGCTCGATGCGCTGCGCGCCTTGCCACAGGTCAGCGAAGTCGCGCTGCTTTCGACCTGCAACCGCACCGAGTTGTACGCCGTGGCCGACGACGATGGCCAGGCCCTGGCCGACTGGCTGGCGACCCACCCGGACGAGGTCGGCGACCTGCACGCCTACCTCTATCGTCATCGCGATGCCGATGCCGTCCGCCACCTGTTCCGCGTTGCCACCGGACTGGATTCGCTGGTGCTCGGCGAGCCGCAGATCCTGGGCCAGGTGAAGGACGCCTGGGCCAGCGCGCGCAATGCCGGCAGCCTGGGCAGCCAGCTCGACCGGCTGTTCCAGCACGCGTTCTCCACCGCCAAGCGCGCACGCACCGATACGCGCATCGGCGCCAACCCGGTCTCGGTCGCTTCGGCCGCGGTTCGGCTGGCGCAGGAATCCTTCGCCCGCCTGGACGAATCGACCGTGCTGCTGATCGGCGCCGGCGAGACCATCGAACTGGCCGCGCGCCACCTCGTGCAGGCGCGTGCCAAGCGCCTGCTGGTGGCCAACCGCACCCTCGCCCACGCCCAGGAGCTGGCCACCCGGCATGGTGGCGTCGCCCTGCCGCTGAGTGAACTCGACAAGCACCTGGGCGAAGCCGACGTGGTGATTTCGGCCACGGCCAGCCGCGATCCGATCCTGCGCAAGGCCAACGTGGCCGCGGCGCTGGCGACGCGCCGGCACCGGCCGATGCTGCTGCTCGACCTGGCCGTGCCGCGCGACATCGGCGCCGACGTGGCCGAGCTCAAGGACGTGTTCCTGTACACCGTCGACGACCTCGAGCGCGCGATCGAGGACAACCGCCGCAGCCGCCGCGAAGCGGCGACCGAGGCCGAGGCCATCGTCGAGTTGCAGGTCGCCCGGTTCACCGAATCCTTCGCCGCCAGCACCCGCACCGCGCCGCTCAAGCGCCTGCGCGCGCACGGCGAATCGGCCAGGGCCGATGTCCTTGCCAGGGCGCAGCAGCAGCTGGCGGCCGGCCAGGACCCGCAGGAAGTGCTGAACTTCCTTGCCCACACCCTGACCAACCGGCTGTTGCACGCACCGACCGTGGCGTTGCGGGAGGCGGCGTTGACCGGCAATGTCGAACTGGCGCGTGCCGCGGAGAAGCTGTTTCCGGAAAGCGAACCGGGTGTCGAGCAAGGCGGGCAGCGCGAAGGCTAGCGACCGTTCCGGCCGCAGTACGCGCTTCCCCTTCCTCCATAGCCGGTTCGCCCATGACCCCTTCCCTGCGCCGCAAGCTCGAAGCCCTCGTCGAACGTCGCGAAGAACTCGAGCGTTTGTTGTCCGACCCGAGCGTCATCGGCGACGCCGACCGTTTCCGGAAACTGTCGCGCGAGTTCTCGCAGCTCGAACCGGTGGCCAACGCGCTCAACTCCGAAGCGCAGGCCAAACGCGACCTCGCTGCGGCCGAGGGCATGCGCGGCGATCCGGAAATGGCCGAGCTGGCCGAAGAGGAAATCGCCGACGCCAACGCGCGCCTGCAGCAGCTCGACGCCGAGTTGCTCGCGCACCTGGTGCCGAAAGACCCGCGCGACGACGGCGACATCTACCTCGAAGTGCGCGCTGGTACCGGTGGCGACGAAGCGGCGATCTTCGCCGGCGACCTGTTCCGCATGTACGCGCGCTACGCGGAGCGCCAGGGCTGGAAGGTGGAGATCGAATCCAGCAGCGCGGGCGAGCACGGCGGCTTCAAGGAAGTGATCGCGCGCGTGGAAGGACGGGGTGCCTATTCGCGGCTGAAGTTCGAATCGGGCACGCATCGCGTGCAGCGCGTGCCGGCGACCGAATCGCAGGGACGCATCCATACGTCGGCGGCGACGGTGGCGATCATCCCGGTCGAAGCCGAAGGCGAGCCGATCGAGATCAACCCGGCCGACCTGAAAGTCGACACGTTCCGTTCCAGCGGTGCCGGCGGCCAGCACGTCAACAAGACCGAATCGGCGATCCGTATCACCCACGTGCCCAGCGGCGTGGTCGTCGAATGCCAGACCGAACGCAGTCAGCACGCCAACCGCGACAAGGCGATGAAGCGGCTGGCGGCGATCCTGTCCGAAGCGCAGGCGGCCAAGGCGGCGGCCGCGCAGGCGTCGATCCGCAAGCTGCAGGTCGGCAGCGGCGACCGCAGCCAGCGCATCCGCACCTACAACTTCCCGCAGGGCCGCATCACCGATCACCGCATCGAGGGCCTCACCCTGTATGACCTGCCCAACGTGATCGAGGGCGACCTGGAGGAACTGGTCGGCCGCCTGCAGCACGAACACCAGGCCGACGAACTGGCACGGCTGACGCACGACGCCTGAGCCGGACACCGTCCGGACATGACGCTCCGCGGCGTGCTGTCCACGCGATGCGTTGTCTACAATCGGCCACACCCCGACCTGCGGATATGCCGATGACCCTCGCGATCAAGCGTGCCGTGACTGCCGACCTCGACCAGCTGGCACCGCTGTTCGACGCGTACCGCATGTTCTACGACCAGCCGCAGGATCCGGGCCTGGCACGGGCATTCCTGGCAGAGCGCATCGGCAACGACGAGTCGGTGGTGTTGCTGGCGACAGTGGATGGCGCTGCCGCCGGCTTCACCCAGCTGTATCCGGGATTCTCGTCGGTGCGAGCGGCGCGGGTCTGGCTGCTGAACGATCTTTTCGTCGCGCCAGGCGCGCGCCGCCACGGCGTCGGACAGGCACTGCTGGCCGCCGCCACGGCGTTCGCGCGCGAAACCGGCGCGGCCCGCCTGGAACTGGAGACGATGCCGGACAACGTCACCGCACAGGCCTTGTACGAGTCGACCGGCTGGCAGCGCTACGACGGCACGTTCCGCTACCGATTCGAACTGGCCTGAGCCGTGCACAACGACCCACGCATCGAGCTGCGCCGCGCGGTCGAGCACAACCCCGGCGACGCCTTTGCCTGGATCCTGTTGTCCGAGCATGAGCTCGATCGCGGCGATGCGATTGCTGGCGAAACGGCCGCGCGCCGAGCGCTCGCGCTGCGACCGGGACATCCCGAAGCCCTGGCAAGACTGGGCCGCGCGCAATGGCTGCAGGGCAAGCGCATCGACTCCGTTGCCAGCCTCCGCGCAGCCGCCGCGGGCGCGCCGGACCATCCCGGCATCGCGGTCTGGCTCGGCCACGCACTGGAAGACACCGGTGAAGCCGAAGCCGCATCGCAGGCGTACGCCCGCGCGCATGCACTGGCACCTGACGAACCACAACTGGCGGCCTATCTGCTGGCATGGCGACGCAAGCTGTGTGACTGGCGCGACCTCGACGCGCTTTCGCGCCAGGTACGTGACGCAGTCAATGCCGGACGCGCATCGGTGGAGCCGTTCGCTTTCCTCAGCGAGGACGCAAGCGCGCTGGAGCAGTTGCGCTGCGCGCGCCTGCGCGCGACCGCCGTTGCCTCGGCCGTGCGGCCGCTGCCACCTGCTCCGCCCGCGCATGCGGACGCGCCGATCCGCGCTGGCTTCCTGTCGAATGGTTTCGGCGCACATCCGACTGGCTTGCTGACCGTCGCGCTGTTCGAGCAACTCAAGTCGCAGGGCACCCTCGAAATCCATCTGTTCGCGCTCAATCGCGACGATGGCGGTCCGATCCGGCAACGCCTTCGGGTGGCGGCACATGCGTTGCACGACGTCTCGATGCGCCCGCACGCACAGGTGGCCCAGGTCATCCGCGATGCCGCCATCGACGTCCTGTTCGACCTGCGCGGCTGGGGCGGCGGTGGCGCACCGGAAGTGCTGGCGATGCGATCGGCGCCGGTGCAGGTGAACTGGCTGGCGTACCCGGGCACCTCCGGTGCGCCGTGGATCGATCACGTGCTGGCCGATCGCTTCGTGCTGCCGGAAGCGATGGCGACGGATTTCAGCGAGACGGTCGCCTGGCTGCCACGCTGCTTCCAGCCCTCCGATACGACCCGCGCCATCCTGCCGCCACCGTCGCGTGCACAGTGCGGCTTGCCCGAACGCGGCGCGCAGGGTGAAGGCGTGGTGTTCTGCTGCTTCAACAACAGCTACAAGCTCAATCCGCGCAGCATGACGCGTGCGTTGGCGGTGCTGCGCGAAGTTCCCGGGAGCGCGCTGTGGCTGCTGTCCGGACCCGGCCATGCCGATGCACGCCTGGGCGAAGTCGCACGTATGCACGGCGTGGACCCGGGACGCCTGGTGTTCATGCCAAAGCAACCGCACGCCGAATATCTGGCGCGCCTGCAGCATGCCGACCTGTTCCTCGATACCGAGCCCTACAACGCCCACACCACGGCGTCCGATGCACTCTGGGCCGGCTGCCCGGTACTGACGCGACCCGGTGACACTTTTGCCGGGCGGGTCGCGGGCAGCCTCAACCATCACCTGGGGATGGCACACATGAACGTCGACGATGATGCGGCGTTCGTGGCGCGGGCGGTGAGGCTGGGGCGCGATCCGCAGGCGCTGGCGGCCGTCCGGGCCGAACTGGTGCGGCGGCGCGACGAGAGCGGCCTGTTCGACATGAACGGATTCGCCCGTGATTTTTCCGATGCCGTCCACGCGATGACTCGCCGGTAGCCGGTAGCCCGTAGCCCGTAGCCCGTAGCCCGGGTAAGCGGAGCGCACCCGGGGTTCCATGCGCATCAGCCCGGGTGCGCTTCGCTTACCCGGGCTACGCAATGGCAACCGCCGGGCGAGCACGGCGGTCACACAGGCGATCGGTTAGGCTCGCCGCCATGACTGCCGAACGCGACCTCATACCCCTCAACCTGTGCGTGCTGACCGTGTCGGACTCGCGCACCCTGGCCGACGACAGCTCCGGCGATTACCTCGTGCAAGCGCTGACCAGCGACGGCCATCGCCTGGCCGACCGCAAGCTGCTGCCCGACGACCGCTACCGAATGCGCGCCGTCGTGTCGCAATGGATCGCCGATGACGCGATCGACGGCATCATCGTCACCGGCGGCACCGGCTTCACCGGCCGCGACTCGACCCCGGAAGCGCTGCTACCGCTGCTAGACAAGCAGATGCCAGGCTTCGGCGAACTGTTCCGCGCGATCAGCTTCGAAGAGATCGGAACGTCCACCGTGCAATCGCGCGCCTTCGCCGGCCTCGCCAACGGCACGTTCGTGTTCGCCCTGCCCGGCTCGACCTCGGCCTGCCGCACCGCCTGGGAAAAGATCATCCGCAACCAGCTCGACGCGCGCACGCGGCCGTGCAACCTGGCGACGCTGCGGCCGCGACTGAAAGAGAAGTGACACCAGCGCGCTGGGCGTCACGCCTGCCCCCAAGGTTCAACCACCGGAGCGACACCATGCCGTTGGACACCACCCTGCAATTGCTCGCCAGGGCCCGCGGCCTCAGCGCGGCCGACATCGCCACCGCCATACCCCGCGCCGGCGTGGCCACCGTCAGCGCCTGGCTGCGCGGCGACAAGATGCCGGGCAAGGAACAGCTTGACGCACTGGCACATGCGTTCGGCGTGCCCGCCGGCGCGCTGCTGGCGGAACTTGCCAGCACCCTCGACCCGGCGCGCACCCAGGGCGAGCACGACTTGCTCGCCGCCTACCGCGACCTTTCCACGCGCCAGCAGGGAGCCCTGCTGGAAGTGGCCCGCAGCATGGCCGGCGCAGGCAGCGCCGACGCCGCCAAACGACGACGCCGGAGCAAGTGATGGCCGACCTCAAGCGCAAGGAATACGAAGCCCTGCTGGAACCGCTGCAGGTGGAACTGGCGAACATGGCGCGCTGGCTCAAGCACGCCGGACGCCGCCTGGTGGTGCTGTTCGAAGGTCGCGACACCGCCGGCAAGGGCGGCGCGATCAGCGCGATCGCCGAGCACCTCAACCCGCGCCAGTGCCAGGTGGTGGCCCTGCCCAAACCCAGTGAACGCGAAAGCGCGCAGTGGTACTTCCAGCGCTACGTGCCCTATCTTCCCGCGGCCGGCGAGATCGCCCTGTTCGACCGCAGCTGGTACAACCGCGCCGGTGTCGAGGAGGTCATGGGGTTCGCCAGGGACGCGCAGGTCAAGGCATTCCTGAAGCAGACGCCGACGTTCGAGAAGCTGTTGGTCGACGACGGCATCCTGCTGTTCAAGTACTGGCTGTGCTGCGACCAGGACGAGCAGGAGCAGCGCTTCCTGGAACGGCTCGACGATCCGCTCAAGCGCTGGAAGCTGTCGCCGATCGATTTCGAGGCGCGCAAGCACTACGAGGACTACACACGGGCACGCGAAGCCATGCTCGAGGCCACTCACAGCAAGCACGCGCCGTGGACGCTGGTCGACTTCAACGACCAGAAACGCGGGCGGCTGACGCTGATCCGCGATCTGCTCGACCGGCTCCCCGACACGCGGGTCGCCGAAACGCCGATCGTGTTCGAACCGCTGAAAGGCAAGGCGAAGAAGGAACGGTACGGTGTGATCAAACCGATCCGGACCATCAAGGGCGGGTAATCGCACGAGGATTGCGGGAGGCCCCGGGTGCGCTGCGCTTACCCGGGCTACGGTCGCTACGGCTATCGGGTCTCGAAGCTGTCGCCGGCTTCTTCGTCGCGTGCGGCCAGTCGCTCGAGATCGTCGACCTGGGCCGTCGCCGGGCCTTGCCGCAGCCAGGCGGCAAGACGATCGAGGGCCACTTCGTCGCCGGCGGCAAGCACTTCCACCCTGCCGTCGGCCAGGTTCCTGGCGAATCCGCGCAACCCCAGCGCCAGCGCCTGGTCGCGGGTGGATGCGCGGAAGAACACGCCCTGCACGCGGCCACTGACGATGAAGCGCGCGGCGCTCATGACTTCGCGGCCTCTGCTTCCGGCGCCTTCGGCCCGCCGGCCTTGGCGATCGCCGCCTCGATGTCGTGCGCGGTGACCGGGCCGAGGAAGGTGTCGGCGATCTTGCCGTCCGGGCCAATGAGGTACGTCATCGGCAGGCCACGCGGCGTCTCGAATGCGGCGGGCGGGTTGAACGTGTCTACGATCGCGACCGGATAGGCCACCGGGTGTTTCGCAAGGAAGGCGCGCATGTCCGCCGGATCGATTTCCTCGTAGGCCAGGCCCAGCACTTCGATGTGTTCGCGCATCGCGTCGAGCGCGGACAGCTCCGGCATTTCCTTCAGGCACGGCTTGCACCAGGTCGCCCAGAAGTTCACCACGACCCATTTGCCACGATGTCCGGACAGGTCGAACGGCTTGCCGTCCACGGTGGTGAGCTTCAGCTCCGGTGTGTCGGATGGCCCTGGCTTGGCCGGTGCAGCCGGTGCTGCGGGCGCAGCTTCTGGCTTGGCCGGAGCCTGCGCTTCCGGCGCCGGCGCCTGCTTCTGGCAGCCCGCGACCAGTGCAGCTGCCAGCAGGACCACCAACGCGCATGCCTTGGCTGGCGACGGGACAGGCTTGAGGAGCGGACGGCTCGACATCGGATCAGACCTCTTCGGAATGGATGGTGGAGGCGCGGCGCTTGAGCAGCTCGCGCAACGGAATGCGCAGTTCATCGAGAACGGCGATGGCGGAGCGGCCCAGCGCATCGTCGCGGCACGGCAGCACCGCCTCGGCGATCGGAATGCGCAGGTTGCAGGCTTCGTAGAGCTCGGCCAGGGTGAGTTCGTCGAGATCCCGCGTCAGCAGCCACTCGCCGTCCTCGGCGCGGCGCACGACGTGGATCTCGTCGAGCTGGGCCAGCATCTGTTGCACGAGCGCGTCGGTCAGCATCGGCTCGAGCTGCTCGATGTCGTCGATATGCAGGCCACGGCCTTTCCTGCGCGCCTCGTTGAAGCGCCCGAGCAATCGCAGCAGGCCATAGATCTCATGGCCCAGTGGCAGGCGCATGCTTGCCGGCTGATAGCGGAACGCCGACATCGATGAGGCCAATGACGCGCCCAGCAGGATCGCGATCCAGCTCAGGTAGATCCACAACAGGAAGATCGGCACGAAGGCGAGCGTGCCGTAGATCTTCGAGTACGAACCGAAGTTACCCAGGTACAGGCCGATGCCCCACTTCACCGATTCGAACAGGAACGTCGCCAGCATCGCGCCGGCGATGGCGTGGCGCCACTGGATCGTGCGGTGCGGCACCACGCGATAGATCGCGGCGAAGGCCAGCAGTTCGATCGAGATCGGCGCCAGGCGCAGCAACAGCCCCTGCAGCATGTGCCCGGCCTGGGTCTCGAACATCGACATGGCGAAGAAGCGCGCCGAGATCGCCAGGCTCGCCGCCGCCATCAGCGCGCCCAGGGTCAGCACGGTCCAGTAGACCAGGAAGCGCCCGACCTTCGGCCGGCCCGTCTTGACCCGCCATATCCGGTTGAACGTCGCTTCCACGCCGCTGAGGGTGATCAGCAGCGACACCACCAGGGCGATCACGCCGGCCGCGGTGAGCTGGCCGACATTGGCCGAAAACTGCTTGAGGTAGGACTCGACCGATCGCGCCGCGCTGGGCACGAAGTTGGAGAAGATGTAATCGCTGAGGCGATCGCTCCATTCGCCAAAGACCGGAAACGCCGACAGCACGCCGAACACCACCATCGACAGCGGCACCAGCGCGAACACGGTCGTGTACGAGAGCGCGCCGGCGGCCTCGAACAGGTTGTCGTCGAGGAAGCGCCTGGCGAGGAAGCGGAAGAAGGTGCCCGCACGTGCGCGGTCGCGCGCACGGTCGCTCCAGCGGTTCAAGGTATTCAGCGGCTCCATCGGGCGGAGGGTAACCGATGCGCGGGGAACGCGGTGTGCGAGCGGTCATGGGGGGCTGGCCTGCGTCGCGTGTGCACCCGGTCACGCCGGCCCGCCACATCCACTATCCTTTGCGCCTCACGGGAGGAAGCGATGACCGAGATTCTGGTGCTCTATTACAGCCGCGGCGGTTCGGTGGCGCGTCTGGCGCGGCACATCGCGCGCGGCATCGGCGAGGTCGAAGGTGTCTCCGCGCGCATCCGCACCGTGCCGCAAGTCGCAGCGGTGACGCAGACGGCGGCGCCGCCGGTGCCCGACGACGGCGCTCCGTACGTCGAAGCCCGCGACCTGGTCGAATGCGCCGGCATCGCGCTGGGCAGCCCGACCCGCTTCGGCAACATGGCCGCACCCGTCAAGCACTGGCTGGACGGACTGGGCGCGGAATGGGCCAGCGGCACGCTGGTCGACAAGCCGGCAGCGGTATTCACGTCCACCGCTACCATGCACGGCGGCCAGGAATCGACCCTGCTGACGATGATGGTGCCGCTGCTGCACCACGGCTGCGTGATCATGGGTATCCCCTACACCGAGCCGGCGCTGACGAGCACGCGCACTGGCGGCACGCCGTACGGCGCCAGCCACGTTGCCGGCAGCGGCGACGACCCGCAGCCCAGCGACGAGGAAGCGCAGCTGGCACGCGCCCTCGGCCGCCGCCTGGCGACGCTGGTCGCCAGGGTGGCCGCATGAACGCGCGCACGGTGCTGATCGTCGCGCTGCTGGCGCTGGCGGGCGTGTTCGTGGCCTGGTTTGCGCCGCAGCCGTCGCCGTGGGTGGCCCTGGTGGTGTTCGCGCTGCCGCCGGTGCTGCTGGCCGTGGCGGCGATGCGCGGCAACCGCAAGGCCAGTTTCTGGGCCGGCGTCTTCGCGCTGGGCTGGTTCAGCCATGGCGTGATGGTCGCCTGGTCCCGGCCCGGCGAACGCGCCCATGCCATGGCCGAGATCGTGCTGGCGCTGGTGATCATCGTTGCCGGCAACCTGCCGGGCTTGCGGGCGCGCTTCGCACGCAAGCGCTGAGCGCGCGGCAGGGCGCCGCGTGGCAGTGCTGCTGGCGGTCGTATAATCGCGGCCACCTCCCCCAGCGCGCATCAACGATGGATCAGCTCTGCATCGTCACCACCGGCGGCACGATCGACAAGATCTACTTCGACGACAAGTCGGACTACCAGATCGGTGAGCCGCAGATCGGCGGGATCCTGCGCGAGCTGGGCGTCGCCTTCCAGTTCAACGTGATCCCGATCCTGCGCAAGGACTCGCTGCACATCACCGCCGCGGACCGCGAGCTGATCCGTGCCACGATCGCGGCCCAGCCGGTGCGCCACATCCTGCTCACCCACGGCACCGACACGATGGTCGAGACCGCCCGCGTGCTGTCGAGCCTGGGCGACAAGACCATCGTCCTGACCGGCGCGTTGAGCCCGGCGCGCTTCCGCGGATCCGACGCCGAGTTCAACGTCGGCTGCGCGGTCGGCGCCGTGCAGTCGCTGCCGCCGGGTGTGTACATCGCCATGAACGGCCGCATCTGGGACCCGACCAGGGTCCGCAAGAACGTCGCCGCCAATCGTTTCGAAGCAGACTGAGCGGATGGGCGGCCGGCGCCCGGTTCGCCCGTCCGCATGTGGAAACGCCCCGGCAATGCCGGGGCGTTTTTTCTTCAGTCCCGGCTACTTCCGCGCCGCGGCATCGACTGCCGCCTTGGCGTTGACAATGCCGGCTCCCAACGGCTTCGACCGCTTGTCGTTGGCCCGTGACGCAGTCGCCTTGATCATGTCCTCGACCTGCGCTGGCGTCTTTGGCGAGCCTGCCGCCGACTGGATGAGCGCCACGACACCGGCGACGTGTGGCGCGGCCATCGACGTGCCGTCCTTGCGCCCGTAGTCCTCTTTTTCAGGCTTCGTCCTGCCGCTGTTCAAGGTCGAAAGAATATCCACGCCCGGCGCTGCAACGTCGATCTTCGCGCCATGGTTGGAGAAGCTGGCGCGCTTGCCCAGGCGGTTGGTCGCAGCCACGGCAATCACGTTCTGACAGCCTGCCGGCGAGAAGCCTGCGACGTCGATGCCGTCGTTGCCGGCGGCGACGACCACGGTGGTTCCGCGCCCCACCGCGGCATTGATCGCACGCTGTGAGGTCGTGCTGCAGGCACTAAGATGACCGAGGCTGAGGTTGATCACTTCGGCCGGGTTGGGATTGGCCGGAACGCCGGAGACGGTTCCGCCTGAGGCCCAGACGATGGCGTCGGCAATGTCGGAGTCGTAGCCACCGCAGGTGCCGAGCACCCGCACCGGCAGGATCCGCGCCCCGTGAGCGGTACCTGCCACGCCCTTGCGGTTGTTGGTGACGGCGGCGACTGTGCCGGCCACGTGCGTGCCATGCCAGGAGGAGTCCACCGCCGGCTTGCCGCTTCCGCACTGCCCGGCCCGCTCCCAGTCGCCTGGATCTGAAGGATCGCTGTCGCGCCCGCCGCCGTCGCTGGCGACGGTGCTGTCGCTGATGAAGTCGTAGCCGGCGAGGACATTGCCGTCGAGATCGCTGTGCCGTGTGATGCCGGTATCGAGAACCGCCACCACCGTGCCGCTGCCATTGCTGTGATCCCAGGCCTTGCCGGCGTTGATGCCGTTGACTCCCTTGTAACCCCACTGTTTCCCATAGCGCGGATCGTTCGGACGCAGCTGCGGCACGTTGAGATGGTCGACTTCGACGTACTCGACGTCAGGATCATTGGCGATCTGGCGCATCAGCGACTCGGCATCCACCCGGTCCAGCTTGCGTTCGACGCTCACCACATCGGCGCCGCTGCTGATCCGGTGGACGCGTTGCACCGCCATGGGTTTCTGGCCGCCTTGCGTGGACGAAGCAGCGCGCAGTGAGCGCTGCAGCTCGGCGGGGTCGTCGTGCGCGGCGCTGCCGTCGCGGTACTTGACGATGAAACGGTCGTACCTGCCTCCGGCGTCCATGCCGGAGAGGTTCAGGCGTGACTGCTGCGCCGACGCCGGGGCGACGACGGACAACGCGACTGCAACTGCCGCGCACAGCAAACGGGCGCGGATTGAGCGACGAACTGACATGGTGACAACCTCCTTGTTCGAACTGCGGAAAGTCCCGGCCGCTGCGATACACGAACCGGAATGACGCGCCCCCCCCGCTCCGCCAAGTGAATGTAGCGTGGTGCCTGCCCGGCCACGCCCACGGGCAGGCCAGCAGACTGGCCTGGCAACGTCATCGCGAGACGTCACCATCGCGGTCTGTGCTTGCCCCGGGAACAGAATGCGCAAACCCGTCAGCGCGCTCTGGAATAGTCAATCGTCCGACATCCAGTGACTGCCGACCCACGCATGCAAGCCGTTCCGACCGCGTTCCGCTTCGAGGACGCAGGACGGGATCGCCGCGCGACCATCCCGGGCCGGGATGGTCGCTACGGCATGCAGACAGTTGGAGAAACGACTACAGCGTGATGCTCCATCCGTTGATGTAGCCATCGCCGAAGTAGCCGCTGTCGTTGACGCGCAGTTTCCATGTCCCGGCGACGGGCTCACCGGACAGGTCCAGGGTGACCGTCTTGTTGAGGCTGCCAAGCTTGGCGCCGCTGCGGTCGTGGATGTTGTAGAGCGTGCCATCCGGCGCGACCAGATCGACGACCAGCTCACCCTTGTAGGGGTGAACGATATCGACTGTCACTTCGGCATTGCCGGGCGCATTGCCACTCCGGCCGGAGACCGTGATCGGGCTGTCGACAACGGCGAAACTGTCGATCACATGGTCGCTGGGATTGCTGTAGGTTTGCACGCTCCAGCCCCCGCTGCTGGTTGCGGCGCTCACTGCTGCTTCTGCGTCGAGGATGCCCGGGCCGATCGGCTGCGACGGCGCTGACGGGAATCGACTGGCGCTGGCCTTGATCAGTGTCTCCACCTGCGCCGGCGTCTTCGGCACGGCGGCCACCGACTGGATCAGTGCAATCACGGCGGACACGTGCGGCGCCGCCATCGAGGTACCGTTGGCGACATCGTAGGTCTCGGCCTCCGGAATCGTGGCGCCGGTGTTGAGGGTGGACAGGATGTTCGATCCCGGTGCGGCGATGTCGATCAGCGAGCCGTGGTTGGAAAAACTGGAACGTGCGCCGGTGCTGGTGGTCGAGGCCACCGCGATCACGTTGTTGCAACTGGCCGGCGACGCCCTGGACACGTCGATGCTGTCGTTGCCGGCAGCGACGACCACCGTGGCACCGCGACCGACTGCGCCGTTGATCGCCGCCTGCACGGATCTGCCGCAGCCGCCGATGATGCCGAGGCTGAGATTGACCACCTCGGCCGGATTGGGATTTGCAGGCACGCCCGGGACCGCGCCGCCCGACGCCCACGTGATCGCGTCGGCGATGTCGGAGTCGTAACCGCCGCAGGTGCCGAGCACGCGGACCGGAAGGATCCTGGCGCCATGGGCGGCACCGGCAACGCCGCTGCCATTGTTGGTCACCGCGGCGATGGTGCCGGCGACGTGCGTTCCGTGCCAGCTGGACTTTCGCGCCCAGCTACCGGGGCGGCACTGACTGGCGGCAACCCAGTCACCCGGGTCGCCAGCGTGGCTGTCACGGCCGTCACCGTCGTTGGATACCGCGGTGTCGGTGATGAAGTCGTAGCCAGCCAGGACATTGGCGTCGAGGTCGCTGTGCTGCGTGATGCCAGTGTCGAGTACCGCGACCACCACGCCGTCGCCGCCGGTGGTGTCCCACGCCCGGTCGGCCCGGATGCCGTAGCGTCCCGAGAAACCCCACTGCTGGCGGTAGCGCGTGTCATCGGGCGTCAGCAGCGCCCGGTTGAGTTTGTCGACCTCGACATATTCCACGGCCGGGTCGGACGCGATGTGGCGCATCACGGTCGCGGCCTCGACGCGGTCGAGGTCGCGGTCGGCCCGGATCACATCCGCACCGCTGGCGATGCGACGCACGTGCACAAGTCGCAATGCCTTGCCGCCAACGCCCTGAGCGCCTGCGCGGTCGAGCAGCCCGCGAACGGCCGCGACATGGTTCTGCGCGGCGCTGCCGGCCCGGTACTTCACGATGAAGCGATCATTGCCGGCACCGACCTGCAGACCGGAGACGTTGACCTGCGGTTGCTGGGCGAAGGCCGGCGCGGAAACCGTGGACGACAGCGCAAGCACCGCGGCAGCGGTGAGCGCATGCAGACGGATATGACGTGGAAAACGGTTCGACATGGTGTAACCCCTTGATGGAATCGCGAGATGGATGTGGGAAAGAGCAACCGGACGCCCTGCTCTCAGACACCACAACGCCGGCAATTCACCGGGCCCCACGCGACAGATTCGCGCTCCTCGCGCCCGCTTTGCCGATGTGATTTCCAGTTGACGATCACAATCACGCGAGCTTCGCCGTTCGCTCACGGCAAACAAAAACGCCCCGGCGAATGCCGGGGCGTTGAGAAGCGCGCCTTGCTGGCGACGCCCATGCGTGTCAGAACGTCACGCTCCAGCTGTTGATGTAACCGACGTCACCGCCGGCGTTGTCGTTGACCCGCAACTTCCACGCACCGTTGAGCGGTTCGCTCGACAGGTTCAGCGTCACCGTCTTGTTGACGTTGTCGGCGCTGCCGCCAGTGCGGTTGTGGATGTTGTAGAGCGAGCCGTCCGGCGCGACCAGGTCCACCTTCAGGTCGCCCTGGTAGGTGTGCACGATCGCGACCGTCACCGAGGCATTGCTCGGGGCATTGCCAGTCCGGCCGGACACGGTAACCGGGCTGTCGACCGTGGTGTTGTCGCTGATCGTGTAGTCGGTGCCGTTGCTGTAGGTCTGCGTGCCACCACCGCCACCACCGCCGCGGAATGCCGCCACTGTCGCCTTGGTGTTCACCAGCACGCGCTGGTTGTGGCTGCGGTCTGCGGTACCCATCGCCACGCCGCCGTAGGTCACGTCCGGGTTGGACCAGTAGTTCAGGCGCGCGCAGGCCGTGGTGCAGGCATAGGCCATGATCGTGCGCCAGGCATTGCCGGGCGCGCGGTAGCCGTGTCCATACACGTAGGGTGAGTTGGTCGGGTCGGTCGCCGGATCATGGCGCGCCGACTGCAGATGGCCGATCTCATGGGCGAAGGAGTAGTAGCCGGTGATGCAGTCCCAGTAGGCGGTGGCGAACGCGGTGCTGGCGGTGGAACCGATGCCCGATGCCAGGCCGCAGGCGGAACTGTCATTGCCGACCAGCACCGCCACGTCGGCAGCACTGGAGTCGCGCAGTGCGTGGATGGTGTCCATGTAGCCGTCGCTGGTGCCGCGGAAGCGGGTCAGGTCGCTGCTCATGCCCAGTTCGCTGTAGGCAACGGTCGAGTAGCCGGCCAGTTCCATGTTGATGCCGACGTTGGAGTTGACGTAGCCCTGGTTGGACTCGGCCACGGCCAGTTGCACCAGCGCCTGCATGTCGCCGCCGTAGGCGGTGACCGCGGCATTGGTGGCGACCACCAGCACGCGGATGGTGGCGGTGGCGCCCGGGTCGATCGCCAGTGCGCCTACCTGCCCTGCTGCCGGTGCCGCCATCTGGATCTGCGGCAGGTCACCGAAGGCACTGGGGTGATCGGGCGGCATCGCCGCTTCGTTGACCTCGATCACGGCATGGTTGCCGTCCGGCAACGGACGCACGCGGTACAGCTGCCCGTCGACGCGGATGTTGCCGGTCACGCCCTGGCCGCGGCGGACCAGGATCACCGAGTTGCGTTCGTCGTGGCGGACTTCGCGCGCGGTCATCGTGCGTGCGCGTGAGGTTTCGCGGACGTGGCCGATCCAGACCACGCTGCCGTCAGCGCCGGCCTTGGCCTGTTCGAGCACGGCATTGACCCGGCGAAGGCCCAGGTCGAGTTCGATTTCACTGGTGGCTGCACTGACCACGGCGGCATTGGCGCGCATTGGGCGCAAGGTCAGGGTGTCGGGCTTGGATGCCAGACGCGTGGCGGCGGCGGTGGCGGCGGGCTGTACCTGCGCCTGGCCGGTAAACAACGGCGTGCCTGCGAGCGATGCGCCACACAGCAGCATGGCGCCGGTGACCGCCAGCAGGCGGGCACAGAACAAACTGGACGGGAATCTGCGTTTCATTGTTCGCTTCCTCGTGCGTTGATGGGAACTTCCCTGCATGAGCGTCGCGGCGCGTACAGACGTGAGTCGCGCGGGCATGAATCACTGGTGCGCGAACGGGTCGCGCGACGCCCTGGAATCCACCCCCGGCGAGCGCCGGGGGTGGAAGGACGGCATCAATCAGAAGGTGACCGACCAGCTGTTGATGTAGCCGACGTCGCCGCCGGCGTTGTCGTTGACGCGCAACTTCCACGTGCCGTTGAGCGGCTCGCTCGACAGGTTCAGCGTCACCGTCTTGTTGACGTTGTCGGCGCTGCCGCCGGTGCGGTTGTGGATGTTGTAGAGCGAGCCGTCCGGCGCGACCAGGTCCACCTTCAGGTCGCCCTGGTAGGTGTGCACGATCGCGACCGTCACCGAGGCGTTGCTCGGGGCGTTGCCGGTGCGGCCCGACACCGTGACCGGGCTGTCGACCGTGGCGTTGTCGTTGATCGTGAAGTCGGCGGTGTTGCTGTAGGTCTGCGTGCCGCCACCGCCGGTGGTGTAGCTGCCGGTCAGCGACAGGCCCGAGTACGCCGCGTAGCCGCGAACCAGCACGTAGTACTTGCCAGTCTGAGCGGTGGCGATGTTGCAGGTCTCGGCGTTGCTGCTGCCCTCGGACTTGCAGTCGAACGTGGTCGTGGTCGGCGCACTGCCGAACTTGACGTACAGGTCGGCATCACCGGTACCGCCAGTGGTGACGAACTTCAGGCCAGTGGCGCCGGCCGGGACGTCGAGCGAATACAGCTTGTCGCTGCCGGCGGCGCCGCTGACGCCGGTCACGGCCACGCCATTGGTCAGCGGGGTCTCGGTCGGCGGCGGCGTGGTGCCATTGGTGGCGTCGACCACCGCCTTGGCATTGAGAATGCCGGGGCCGATCGGCTGCGACGGGGTCGAGGGGAACGCCGTGACATTGGCCTTGATCAGGGCCTCGACTTGCGCCGGCGTCTTCGGCGTGGTTGCCACCGACTGGATCAGCGCCACGACACCGGCAACGTGCGGGGTCGCCATCGACGTGCCGTTGTAGGACGCGTAGGTCTCGCTACCCGGGGTGGTCGCACCGGTGTTGAGGGTCGACAGGATGTTCGAACCCGGCGCGGCGATGTCGATCAGCGTGCCGTAGTTGGAGAAGCTCGAACGTGCACCGGTGCTGGTGATCGAGGCCACGGCGATGACGTTGTTGCAGTTCGCCGGCGAGGCATTGGACACATTGGTGTTGTCGTTGCCGGCGGCGATGACGAGGGTGGTGCCGCGCGATACCGCACCGTTGATCGCGGTCTGCGTGGTAGTGCCGCAGGCGCCGCTGCCACCGAGGCTGAGGTTGATCGCTTCGGCCGGGTTGGCATTGGCCGGGACGCCGCTGACGGTGCCGCCGGATGCCCAGATGATCGCATCGGCGATGTCGGAGTCGTAGCCGCCGCAGGTGCCGAGCACGCGCACCGGCACGATCCTCGCGCCGTACGCCACGCCGGCCACGCCCTTGGCGTTGTTGGTCACCGCGGCAATCGTGCCGGCGACGTGGGTGCCGTGCCAGCTCGAGTTCTGCGCGGCGTGGGTGCCGCCGCACTGGTTGGCGGTGACCCAGTCGCCCGGATCGCTCGGATCGCTGTCGCGGCCATTGCCATCGTTCGACACCGCGGTGTCGATGATGAAGTCGTAGCCCGGCAGGATGTTCGCGCTCAGGTCACTGTGGCTGGTGATGCCGGTGTCGAGCACCGCGACCACCGCGCCGCTGCCATTGGTGACGTCCCAGGCCTGGTTGGCCTTGATGCCGTAGGTGCCCGAATAGCCCCACTGCTCGCTGTAGCGCGTGTCGTTGGGAGTCAGCAGCGGCTTGTTGAGCTTGTCGACTTCCACGTACTCGACGCTCGGATCGGCGGCGATCTGGCGCATCAGCGTTTCGGCCTCGACACGATCGAGCTTGCGCGCGGCGCGAACCACTTCGGCACCAGTGGCGATGCGGCGGACGTGGGTCAGGCCCACCGACTTGCCGGCGCTGCCGAGCGCGCTGCGCATCGTCGCGGCGTTGGTCTGGGCGGCGCTGCCGTCCTTGTACTTGACGATGAAGCGGTCGTTGCCACTGTCGGCCTGCAGGCCGGAGAGGTTGATGCGGGCCTGCTGTGCCAGTGCCGGGGCGGCGAAGCCTGCCGAAATGGCAATGACGGTTGCGACGGAAAGCGCATGCATGCGGATGCGACGCTGTTGACGTTCGGACATCGGATGGAACCCCCAAAGCAAAAAACTGCGTGATGGTCGGGTCCGGCCCGCCGATGCGGATGGCGTCGCTGCGAAACAAGTCGCCGCGAAAACACCACGCGAGGGGGCCGGGCACGTTCGGCGGCGCGCCACGTCGAGGTGGCGACCGTTTGCGAGTCGAGAGCAGCCCCCTCCGCTCTCAAACCAGCTCAACGCAGCAATACCGGGACCCCCTACCGTCAATCGAGTGAACAGGGTCGGCAAAGCGGCGGAAATGAGAACGTCATCGCGTTCAGCTTCGGGAGCTGCGCGTTCAGGCAGGTGAAAACAGGGACGAGGCGCCAGCTGCGCTTCGGCAGCTTCGGCTTCGGCGGTGAGGTCCCGAAGACCGGGCACTGACGAGCCGGTGCGTAGTCCGCCGGGCCGGGGATTGCGGAGCAGCGGGCCATGGATGGCCCGCGTCCCGAATCGGACAGGATGTCCGACTGAGGGACGCAGCAATCCCCGGCCCGGCGGACTGCGCCCATCTGAAACCGACGCCCCTCGCTCTTACATAGCGAAGGGAAACAATCAGAACATCCCGGTCTCGAGCCGTGCCGCTTCCGACATCATGTTTCGGTTCCACGGCGGGTCGAAGACCAGATCGACGTCGGCCTCGGCCACGGTCGGGATCATCTCGAGCTTGTCGCGGACATCGGCGACCAGGATGTCGCCCATGCCGCAGGCGGGCGCGGTCAGCGTCATGCGCACTTCGACGCGGCGCTGGCCCGGCTGATCCGGATGCGACTGGATCGTCGCCTCGTAGACCAGGCCCAGATCGACGACATTGATCGGGATTTCCGGGTCGAAGCAGGTGCGCAGTTGGCGCCACACCAGTTGCTCGACCGCCTCGTCGTCGGCGCCCTCGGGCAGTTCCAGCGGCTCGGGCGGTTCCTTGCCGATGGCGTCGGCATCGCGGCCGGCGATACGGAACAGGTTGCCTTCGACGAACACGGTGTAGCTGCCACCAAGGCCCTGGGTGATGTAGCCGATGCTGCCCGCGGGCAACGTCAGCTCTTCCCCCTGGGGGACCATGACGACGGCGCAATCGCGCTCGAAACGGACGGGTTCGCTGCTGCGGGAATACATGCCGGAAAGATTGGGGTGCCGGGACCTGGCACAAGGGCTGCGATTCTACCGGCATGGGCCGGCCAAAGCGCTGGACCATTGGCACGGCCCCCGGTCGCGCGCCGCATGCCACCCGGGGATGCACCTGATGGCGCGGCCTCCCGGCTATGCTGTCGCATTGACCGTCCCCTGAGCACTCGATGACCCCACCGGCCCCGCCCGCCCGCCGCGCCTCGCTGTTTTCGTGGTTGTTGTTGCTACTGGGCGCCTGCGGGTTTGCCGCGGTGTGGGTGCTGCTGAGCCTGTACACCGGCCGCCAGAACGGCTGGATGGCGGTGCTGGGTGCACTGGACATCGCCCTGATGCTGCGCCTGGGCGGCTGGCGCCCGGGTCCGAAGCGGATGCTGGCCGGCGTCCTGGCGACGGCGGCAATCGTGGTCGTGTCCAACTGGTGGATCACCGCGACCCAGCTCGGCGCGATGCTCGGCCTGCCGCCGTGGGAGTCGGCGACCAAGCTGGGACTCCACCACGCCTGGATCCTGATGCAGCTGGCCAATGGCGCCGCCGACCTGGTCTGGATTGCCGTGGGGCTGATCGTCGCCGCCTGGCTGTCGCGCTGACGCCGGCCGTTACACGGATTCGTCGAGGCAGGTCTCGAACAGGGCGACCGCCTCGTTGATCTCCGCCACCGACAGCGCGCCGTAGCCCAGCAGCAGACCGGCGCGGTCAGGCGGGTCGAGGTAGTAAGGACGGATCGAATACAGCCCCAGCCCGAGGCTGCGGGCGCGCGCGATGAAAGCATCGCCCTGCTCGGCGGTGCGACCCTTCAGCCACACCACCAGGTGCATGCCGGCGCGCGAGTCGTTGATCCGCAGGCGTCCGTGACTGCAACGCTGCAGGCCGTCGAGCATCGCCGCGCGACGCTCCTTCAACGTCTTCCAGGTGCGGCGCAGGTGGCGCTCGAAACCGCCGTCGACGATGAATCTCGCCAGTGCTGCCTGCTCGATGCCGGACGAGCCGAAGTCGTCCTGCCACTTGGCGTTGACGAAGTCGCCACGCAGGCCCGGTGGCACCACCAGGTAGCCCAGGCGCAGCGACGGAAACATCACCTTCGAGAACGTGCCGACGTAGATCACCCGCGCGGTGTCGTCGAGCGAGCGCAGCGCCGCCAGCGGTCGCGCGTCGTACCGGAACTCACCGTCGTAGTCGTCCTCGAGGATCCAGCTGCCGTGGCGGCGGGCGTAGTCGATCAGTGCCAGCCGGCGCTGCAGCGACAGCACGGCACCGCTGGGGAACTGGTGCGACGGCGTCACGCAGACCAGCTTCGGCGCCGGCAGCGGAAGCTCGTCGCAGATCAGGCCCTGTGCATCCACGCCGACGGTGCGCACGTTGGCACCGTGGATCTGCAGCGCTTCGCGCATCGCCGAGTAATGCGGTTCCTCGAGCACGACGTCGTCGCCCGGATCGAGCAGCACGCGCGCGGTCAGCGCCACCGCCTGCTGGGTGCCATGGACGATCACCACGTCCTCGGGTTGGGCCTGCACGCCGCGGCGCCGTCCCAGGTAATCGCAGACCGCCTCGCGCAGGGCCAACATCCCCTGCGACGGCGGATAAGTCGGCGAGGTGTACGCCGCCGCGTGTGCGAGCTCGCGTGCCCACGCACTGGTCAGCGCCGGATTGGTCAGCGGCACGCCGTACTGGAAGGCATAGCGGATGCCCGGGACGCTGCGGCCGGGGATGCGCAGGTGATCGTGGACGATCCGGGCGCGCCTGGCGAACTGCGACTGCGCCGGCAGCGGCGCTTCGATGCCATGCAGGGGCCTGGCCGACTGCACGGGCGGGGTGACGTAACTGCCGGACCCGACCCGACCGTCGACGAAACCTTCGGCGCGCAACTGGTCGTAGGCGGCCAGCACGGTGTTGCGCGAGACGCCCAGTTCGCGCGCCAGCTGGCGGGTGGCCGGCAGTCGCGCGCCCTGGCTGACCCGCCCGGCGAAGACGGCGCTCTTGAGGGCGCGGGTCAGCTGCGCATGCAGCGGACCGCGACCATCGAGTTGCAGGTGCATGGCCGGCCTCCTTGGAGGGCGTGGCGGATTGGCCCCATTCAAGCCCGATGAATTGGACCTTGCCAGTGCCACTTTGCCACGGCTCCATAGGGCCAATCTCGTGCGAAATGGACCCTGCCATGAAAGCGCCCGCCCGTGACCCCGCCTCCGTCACCTCCTCGACCGCATGGGAGCGCCCCGCGGCCTGGCTCTGGATCCTGATCGGCGGCCTCACCGTCGGCGCCTTCGACCTGATGTTCGCGATGATCTGGTGGGCGCCGCTGGGCACCTCACCAATCCGCATCCCGCAATCCGTCGCGGCTTGGGTGATTGGGCGCGATGCCGCCTTTACCGGCGGTGCCGCGACCGCCCTGTTCGGTGCCGCGCTGCACTTCTACATCATGACCGCCATCGTTGCGATCTATCACGTCGCCAGCAGTGGGCGTCCATGGCTGCTGCAGCATCCATTGCGCAACGGCGCGATCTACGGCGCGCTTTGCTACGTGGCGATCCACGTCATCGCGGTGCCGATGTTCTCGGCTGCACCGCCGCGGCGGTTCCTGCTCGACTGGTCGATCGCGTGCCTGCTCGCGCACATGTTGCTGGTCGGCGTTCCCTGCGCGTTGTTCGCGCGCAGGTGGCACGAACCCGGCTGAGTCGACCCGCACCCGCGCCTTCCTGCCCTACACGCAAGGCCAACCTTTGCAGCCCTAGACTGCAGCGGTCCGTGCATGCGGGCCATCGCAGGAGGCGCGTCATGAAGGCGTTCGGCCGCGTGCTCATCGCGATGCTGGCGTTGTCCGTGATCGCCTGTGGGGGTGGTGGCGGCTCGCCGATGGCCACCTCGCCGCCTGCGCCACCTCCCCCGGCCCCACCTCCACCGCCCCCGCCGCCACCGCCGTTGCCGACGGTGGACCCAGAGTACCGCGCCTCCTCGCAGACGCCGTTCGCCGTCAATTGCGACAACGTGCCAGTCAACGGCACGGTCTTCGTCAACGCCGAAGTCGAGCCCTACCTGGCCGTCGATCCGCGCGATGCGAACCACATGATCGGCGCCTGGCAGCAGGATCGCTGGTCGAATGGCTCCGCCCGGGGCGTGATCGTCGGCGTGTCGCTCGATGGTGGCGTCAACTGGTCGCGGCGCGCTGTCGCCTTCTCGCGTTGCGGTGGCGGCAACGTTTTGAACGGCGGCGACTATACCCGCGTCACCGATCCCTGGGTGACGTTCTCGCCCAACGGCGTCGCCCATGCGATGGCCTTGTCGACCACCGGCGCCTCGTTCGCAGCGGGTTCGGTCAACGCGATGCTGGCCAGCCGTTCGCTCGACGGCGGCAACACCTGGAGTTCGCCGATCACGCTGATCCAGGATGGTGCGGGATTCTTCAACGACAAGAACACGATCACCGCCGACCCGGGCGACGCCAACCTGGTCTACGCGGTATGGGACCGGCTGGTCGCCGGCAACGCGGGCGGCCCGACCTACTTCAGCCGCAGCACCGACGGCGGCGCCAGCTGGGAGGCTGCCCGGTCGATCTTCGATCCGGGAGCCACCAGCCAGACGATCGGCAACGTCATCGCGGTCACGCCGGAAGGCTTGCTGGTCAATCTGTACACCCAGCTCACCACCGTCAACGGACAGCAGAGCGCATCGCTGGGAGTCATCCGCTCGCTCGACAAGGGCGTGACCTGGTCGACACCGACCAGGATTGCCGATGCGCTTGCGATCGGCGCGCGTGATCCGGACACGGGCGTGCTGGTGCGCGATGGTTCGCTGCTTGCGCAGATCGCGGTCTCGCCCCGCACCGGTGACCTGTTTGTCGTCTGGCAGGACTCGCGCTTCAGCGCTGGTGCGGTCGACGCAATCGCGCTGTCGGTGTCCGTCGACGACGGCATGACCTGGTCTGCGCCGCGGCGCGTCAACAACACTGCGGTCAACGTGCACGCTTTCACCCCGAGCGTGCATGTGCGCGCCGACGGAATGGTCGGCGTGACCTATTACGACATGCGCGCCAACACCACGGACACCACCGTGCTGCAGACCGAATACTGGCTGGCACGCTCGAGCGACGCCGGTGCGACCTGGACCGAGACCCGGATCGCGAATGTGTTCGATCTGGATACGGCGCCGAACGCGGGCGGCTATTTCCTGGGCGACTACCAGGCGCTGGCCAGTCGCGGGAATGTGTTCGTGCCGTTCTACGTCCGGACCACCAGTGGTGACCCCAATAACGCCACCGACGTGTTTGCCGCACCTGCGGTCTCCGCGGCGGGCCCGCTACCGATGGCCAATGCGATCGCCCCGGTGATCGCGCCACAAGCGCTGTCCGCGCCGGTGCGGTTCACATCGCAGTGGCAGCAGCGTATCGACGCCAACATCGACCGCTCGCTGGCCGCCGGACGGTCGAGCCAGCAGCCGCGCCGCGCGAAGCAAGCGCCGGCGCGCAGGACGTCCGTGTCGACGCAACCGCGCTGAAAGTCCTCTTGAGTGCGGCGACGCCGTCTATTCCGTGGCCTCGTCGGCCGGCGGCCTGAGCATCGCACCCACCTCCCTGGAGATGCTGCGCAGGTGCACGTCCTGCTGCGGGAATGGCATCTCGATGCCGGCCTCGCGCAGCGCGGAATGCACGTGCGTCAGCACCTCGCTGCGGATGTTGGTCCAGTTGTCGAAGTCGTAGGTCCAGGCGCGGATCGAGAAATTGAGCGAGCTCGAACCCAAGCCGGTGAACAGCACCACCGGTGCCGGCGATCTGGCGACGTGCGGCGTGTCGGTGGTCACCTTCGTCAGCAGCGCGATGACGTCGGAGGGCTCCGAGCCGTAGCCGACGCCCAGGTCGATGTCGATGCGCCGGCTCATGTCGAGCAGGGTCCAGTTGGTGAGCTTTTCCGATAGCAATGTGCCGTTGGGCACCACCACGTCGGCGCCGTCGAAGGTCTTGATGGTGGTGGCGCGCATGCCGATCTCGCGCACGCGGCCGGTGGTGCCGGTGATCTCGACGACGTCGCCGGGCTGGATTGGACGCTCGAACATCAGGATCAGGCCGGACACGAAGTTGTTGACCACGTTCTGCAGGCCGAAGCCTATACCGACGCCGAGTGCGCCGAACAGTAGGGCGAGCTGCCCGACCTGGAATCCCGCCGCGGCCAGCGCAACCACCAAGCCGATCAGCAACAGTGCGTAGTAACTCAGCGAGGCCACCGAGTTGCCGACGCCGCGCGGCAGCGACATCTTCGGCAGCACCTGCTCCTGCAGCAGGAAACGGACGGTGCGCGCGGTCCAGTAGGCGATGAACACCGAGACCGCGAACACCAGGATATGACCGAGGCTGATCGAGATCTCACCGAACCTGACCGAGTAGGTCAGCACCGACTCGGCCACGCCGTAGACCGGCCGGAAGATCCGGAAGCGGCTCATCGCGAAGGCGATCCAGCCGAGGACGGCAGCGACCTTCAGCAGCTTGTTGAAACCCTCGAGGATCGGCGCGGCGTGTTCGCGGGCGATGCGGAAACGTGACGCGCTGCGGCGTGCGATCAGCAACTGCAGCAGCGTGTTGAACACGTTGACGCTGGCGTACAGCACCAGCCCCAGGTAGCCGCTGTCGACCACGCCGGCGGTGAGCATTTCCGCCAGCGAAACGTTGCCGACGATGTTCGACACCGCTGACGCCAGCAACAGCACCACAGCGCCCCAGGCAATCGCCTGGATGATGCGGCTCACCCGCGCCGCCGGGTCGGACCCGGCCAGTGGACGACGCGAACGCCACAGCAGCCACAGCATGAGTGCCAGCGCCACGACGGTCAGGCCGAGGTAGTACCAGCGGTACATGAGCTCGCTGGCGAGGAAGACGAAGCTCAACCGCTCCAGCAGGTACAGCCCTGTGGCGACGAACGGCCACGGCCCGAGCAGGCGCTTGCTGTGCGGTGGCAGCAGGCGCAGCACCGGCACCAGCGCCACCAGCATCGCGACCTGGTGCGCCAGCAACGGCGCATCGGGCTCGAACACCAGCACACCGATCATCGACAGCAGGATCCACGACGATAGTGGCCGTCGCAGGACGCGATCTGAGGCGTCGCTTTCGAGGCCGGTCGGAGCCTGCTTGCGCTTCCAGAAGCTCAGCCATATCAGCACCGGCAGCAACAGCAGTTGCAGCCAGTGGAGGGCACGCTGGTTGCCCAGGTCGGCGGCGCTGTACTGGCTGACGAAGCGGCTCTCGATTTCCAGGCCCGTGCGGATCGATTTCAGCGCCGACTCGCTGTCCGGCTGCGCGCGTTGCGCCGCCCACAGGGGCGGTGCGTCCAGGCGGATCAGGCGGCTGTCGATGAAATCGATGGCGGCATTGACCGATTTCTGGCCAGCCTGGATCCGGGTCTCGACGGCATTGCCGCGACGTCCCAGCGCGATCTGCTTCTCCAGCGGCTTCGACAGCGCCTGCTCGGCCTGCTTGAGGTTGGCGACGACCGACTCGATCCGGTTGTCGAGGGCGGTGGCCAGGCTGCCAGCCTGCGCAGCAACTTTGGTGGCATCCCAGTCGGCGCGACGACGCGAAAGTTCGGCGGCGTCCTCACCAAAGGGCGCGCTGGCCTGGCGCAGGTCGGACTGCCAGCGCGCGTACTGGCGGGCATCGAACTTCCAGTGCCGGTCCAGGCTTTCCAGACGCTGCACCGGGAGCGCACGCAAGTCCTTGGAGACGAACAGCCTGGCCTTCTCGTTGACCGAGCGCTCGATGGTATCCAGGCGCGGTGCCAGCTCCCTGGTGAGGTCCCGCGTGGTTGCACGCAGCATCACGTCCTGGGCGAAGCGTTCGTCATCGTCGGCACGGGTCGGGATGTCGGCGACCGGGACGGCCGCGGGCTTCTTGTCCTTGGTCTCGATCAGCGTGGGCGCGGTCTGGGCCGATGCCGCGGGCGCGGCGAGCAGCGCCGACACGGCAAGGACACAGGAAAGCAGGGCGGAAATGCGCGACATCGTGGCTCCAGGCCGGCGAACGGGTCCGCTGCAAGTCACCTTTCGATGACCTCTGCAGGGCGGATGCTGCGGCAGAGCAAACCCCAGTGGCGGGGCATCGTCAACGCTTCATGCCGCAGGGCATCACGATTTCACGCAGCCGTCACGGATGCGGACAGCGTTTGCCCCGGCTTCTTCCGCGAGGCGCAGAAAAAGAATCGCCGCGGCCGTTCGTGTCGACCGGCCGCGGCGAAGCGACACCATTTACATCGACGATGCCCTCAGCGACACACCGCTGAAGCTGCCAACGCCCAACACCTTCACGTAGTAGGCGCCGGTGACTGGGCTGTTGACGGTGATGGTCTGGTTGTTGCCCGGACGCTGCGAAATGGCGTCGTAGCTGGCGGTGGTTGGCTCGCTGCCGTTCTTCACCAGCAGCTTGACCTGACCGGTGCCGCCGTAGGTGATCACGTTCAGTCGTGCGGTTCCGGCAGCCACCGGGAACACGTAGACGTAACCGTCGCCGGCGTTGCCACGCAGGCCGGTCTTGGCGACACCGTTGGCCAGCGGCTGGCCGCCGGTCCGGGCCACGATCACGGCAGCGCCCGCATCGACGATGCCCGCACCCAGCGGACGATCCGGCGTGGTCGGGAACGGCCGTGCGGTCTGCTTCAGCAGCGCGGCCAGGTCGGCCGGCGTTTTCGGCGTTGCCAGCGCGCTCTGCACGATCGCGGCGACACCGGCGACGTGCGGAGCCGCCATCGACGTACCGACCATGCCGCCGTAGCCGGCGACGGTCGGAACGGTCGTGCCCATGTTCACCGTCGACCAGATGTAGCCCTCGTTCTGGGTGGCACCGTCGTTGATGCCGCCACCGGGAGCGGCGATGTCGATGCGCGCGCCGTAGTTGGAGTAGCTGGCACGACGGCCGCTGATGCCCGAGGAGCCAACGGTGATGATGTTCTGGCAGTTCGCCGGCGAATGGTCCATGACGTCGCCGTTGCTGTTGCCGGCTGCAACCACGATGGTAGTGCCGCGCGCGACCGCGCTGTCGATCGCCGCCTGGGTCGGTGCATCGCAGGCGCCGTCGCCGCCGAGGCTCATGTTGATCACTTCGGCCGGGTACACATTGTCCGGCACGCCGTCGACATGGCCACCGGAGGCCCACACGATCGCGTCGTTGATGTCGGAGTCGTAGCCACCGCAGTGGCCCAGCACGCGCACCGGCACGACCTTGGCATCGCGCGCGACGCCCGCCATGCCGATGCCGTTGTCGGTGACTTCCGCAATCGTGCCGCTCACGTGGCTGCCGTGCCACGAGCTGTCGCGCGCCGGGCTGCCGGCGTAGCACTCGCCAGCGGTGACCCAGTCACCGGTGTCGGCGCCACCCGGGACGCGGCCATCGGCGGTACGGCCCGAGACTTCGTGGTCGATGATGAAGTCGTAGCCAGGCAACAGGTTGCCGGCCAGGTCCGGATGGTCGGTGACGCCAGTGTCGAGCACGGCGACGACGACACCTGCGCCGGTCGCGCCAGCATCCCAGGCAGCCTGCACGCCGGCACCGCCGACAGGATGGTTGAAGTGCCACTGGTAGGCGGCGTAGTTCGGGTCATTCGGTGCCGCAGTCGCCTGGCGCAGGCGATCCGGCACCACGTACTCAACCGACGGATCGGCGGCGATCGAACGCATCAGGTTCTCCGCCTCGACGCGGTCGAGCTTGCGCGACATGCGCACCAGGTGGCCGCCACCGGCTGCGAGGCGACGCAGATGCTGGGAACGCGGCGCGGACAAACCGGCGCGCGCGCTGATCGAACGTGCCGCCACGGCATCGAACGCACGCGTCAGCTGGGCTGCGTCGGTCTGCGCGACGCTACCGTCGCGGTACTTGACGATGAAGCGGTCGTATCCGGCGCTGTTGCCCGATGCCATGCCGGTGTCGGCACGCGCGACCGTGGGTTTGCCGGCAGCGGCCGACAGGGCAGTGCCGGTCGCGCCGGCGATGAGAGCGGCGGCAAGCGCCATGGAAAGTGTCTTGTGCTGCATGGATGCGTCCCGAGTAAGGTTGAGGTCGAGCACGAAACGGGCGCCGCGATTGCGGGCGCCCGTGAGGGGTTACCAGCTGAAACCCGCGCCTGCGCCGACGCTGGAGTCGTCGCTGGTGAAGGCGGCGCCGGCTGAGACGCTGGCGCGGTTGTCGTTGAAGGCACGCTGGTAGCCGACCGAGATCGCCGCTTCGCTGCCGTAGGTACCGACGCCGACACCGACGCGATTCACGCCGGACAGACCGGAGGTGTTGGCCGACATCTGCGCCATCGCCGCGCCCATCGCACCAACACGCTGGATACGCTCGTCCTGTTTGACGAAGCGGCCGTTGACCGTGTCCTGCCAGTCGTCCAGCGCCTGCAAGCGCGAGTCGGTATAGGCATTGGCCCGGGTCGGCGTCTGGGTGTTGAGGTCACGCACCTGGGCGACGTTGGCCGCGTCGGTGTCGGCAGTGCCGGCGGCGACGTTCACCGCCTGGCGCTCGCCACCGGCCGTGCCGACCGAAACGGTATTGGCCCGATCGGCCAGCGAGCCCTGGCCCAGCGCGACTGCGCCGGTCGCCGCCGCATCCACCGCCGCGCCCTGGCCCACGGCCGTGCCGCGCGTGGCCTGCACCGAAGCGCTTTCGCCCACGGCCACCGCATTGATCGCCGCCGCCGCGATCACCGCATTGGCACCGACCGCGGTGCTGCCATCTGCCTCGACGCGGGCGTTGCCGCCCAGCGCGGTGTCGTTCGGACCTGCCGCGAAGGCGCTGTTGCCGATGGCAATGCCGTTGGCGCCCTGCGCGCTCGCCGACGAACCCAATGCCACCGCCTTGCTGCCGGCCACTACCGTGGCCTTGTCGCTGCCGTCGCCGTTGCCGTCGACCGCCATCAGGTCCATCTCGCCCGCCGCACCGCGCAGCGTGTCGATATCGCTCTCGACGCTGGTGAGGCGACCGTCGACATCGTCGATGCGGGCGTTGGTGTCGCTCAGGCCCTGCTCGACGCCATCGATGCGGGCGCTGGTGTCGCTCACGCCCTGCACGATCTGGTCGACCCGACCCTCGAAGCCGTCGATGCGCGCACCGACCTCCACTAGCCCCTGCGCGACGCCGTCGACGCGGGTGCCGACGTCGGCCAGGCCCTGGCCCAGTTCCGCCGTGGCGGCATTGAGCTGGTTGACGTTGACCGCATCGGTGCCGCCCTTGCCGGCGGCGACGTTGGTGACCTGACGTGCGCCGGCGGCGCTGCCAACCGAGACTTCACCGACCGAGTTCTGGCCGG
>DATDBK010000086.1:0-12449 GCA_036524935.1 Lysobacter sp.
GCGACGGCTAGAGTCGCCGCCGGGGGACGGCATGGGATCTGAAGTGAAACAACGTGAAGTGAAACACTCGACCAGGCGCGGCGCGCGCACGGTCCTGGCATTGGCGCTGGCGCTTGCCAGCGGCGCCGCGTCCGCGTTGGGTCTGGGTCAGATCGAGGTCAAGTCGCGGATCGGTCAGCCGTTCCTCGCTGAAATTCCAATCGTCTCCAGCGATCCGTCGGAGCTGGAGAATCTCCAGGCCGAACTGGCTTCGCCGCTTGTGTTCGCCCGCATCGGGCTGCAACCGCCCGCTGGCGTGGTCGCCGAACTGCGCTTCGCTTCGGCGCTCGATTCGGCCGGGCGACCGGTTATCCGCGTCACCAGCGACCAGCCGGTGAACGAGTCGCTGCTGACCTTCCTGGTCTCGGTCGACTGGGGCCAGGGCCGGCTGGTGCGCGAATACTCGGCGCTGCTGGACACGCCGCGCACGGTCTCGGCGCCGCTGCAGCCGCAGATCGAGGAGACCGTGGTCTCCGCACCGAACACGATCGAACGCCCCGTCGAACCTGAAATCGCATCCGCTCCGGCCGAAGCACCTGCCGAAGCCGTGCCGGCCGACGGCCAAGCGGCCGAAGGCGTCGCCGCCGGACCCGATGGCGACAACAACGCCAATGCCAACGACATCGCTCCGACGCCGACGCCTGCTCCCGCTGCCGAGCCGGCCCAGGTTGCCAGCGCTGCGCCGGCCAGGGCGCCCGTGGGCGATCTTGCCGACGAGTATTCGGTGCGCCGTGGCGACACCCTGTCCGGGATCGCCGGTCGTCTGCAGGGCGAGGGCTTCACCCTCGACCAGGCAATGATCGCGCTGCTGCGCGCCAATCCCGATGCCTTCATCGACGGCAACGTCAACCGCCTCAAGGCCGGCGCGGTGCTCGACGTGCCGGCAGGCGAGCAGCTGGCCAGCGTCGATGCGGCGCAGGCACGGCAGCTGGTCAGCAGCCAGGTGCGGCAATGGCGCGATGCACGCCGTGCGGTTCCGCAGCCGGCACTCGAGGGCGGCGTCGCTGCCGGGGTAGCGGCTGCGCCCGCAGCCAGCGCAGCGACTGCGGCGACCAACCCGCGCAGTGCCGATGCGCGTCTGGAAATCGTTCCGCCGGGCGCCAGCAGCGCTACCCAGGCGGGGACACAATCCGGCATCAATGCCGGTGGTGAGGGCGACATGCTGCGTCAGGAACTGCAACAGAGCACCGAAAACCTCGCCGCGCGCGAGGCCGAACTGCAGGAGCTGAAGGGTCGCGTTGCCGAACTCGAACAGCTCCAGAACAAGCAGCAGCAACTGATCGCAATGAAGGACAGCGAGCTGGCCGCGGCGCAACAGCGTCTGGCGCAGAGCAACCAGAAGGACCAGTCGATGCAGGCCGCTTCGGCGATGCCCTGGCTGATCGGCGGCGGCATGTTGCTGCTGGTGGTGGCCGGTGGCTGGTTGTGGCGCCGCCGTCCGGCCAAGCCGGTGTTCCGTGCGCCGTTGCCGACCGATGCGGCTGCAACGCCGTCAATTGCAGACGCTTTCACCGAATCCTCTTTCCCCGAATCGCCGTCCCGCGCGCAGCAACGCGTCCCGGAGCAGGCCGAGGCCGACCTGCGCGACGAGGAAGAGCCGGCAGTGCCGGTGCTCGAGCTGCAGTGGGCATCCTCGCCGCCTCCGGCCGCCGCGCCGCCAGCCAGCGCACAGGCACCGGCCTGGCACGTGGCATCGGCCGACACCAAGGGCCGCGTCGAGCCGTCGATGGCACAGCAGCCGGGCCAGGAGCGCCTCGAACTCGCCCGCGCGTACCTCGACCTGGGCGACCACGAAAGTGCGCGCCAGTTGCTCGCTGAAGTGGTGATCAACGGTGACCTGGCAGCGCGCCAGCGCGCCTCGCGGATGCTTCAGGATCTGGACTGAGATTCCCATCGGACCAAGCCCAACGTGGTTGAAACCGTAAACGCCGTCGGCGCCTCCCCGTCGCGGCGCCATGCCCTCGGCGTCGAATACGACGGCAGCGGGTTCTCCGGCTGGCAACGGCTGAGCAAGCATGGCGAACCGGAGCGGGAGGGCGAACAGACCCTGCAGGCCGCTCTCGAGCAGGCCTTGTCGTTCGTCGCCGGCCATCCGGTCGAAGTGATCTGTGCCGGCCGGACCGATGCCGGCGTGCATGCGGCCTGCCAGGTCGTGCACTTCGACAGCACCGCGGTACGTGACCCGCGCGGCTGGATGCTCGGCGTCACCAGCCGCCTGCCGCCGCAGATCTGCGTTCGCTGGGCGCAGCCGATGCCGGACGACTTCCATGCGCGCTTCTCGGCGCGCGCGCGCCGCTACCGCTATCGCATCCTCAACCGCCCGGTACGTCCCGCGCTCGGCCGCCAGTACCTGAGCTGGGAGCGGCGTCCGCTCGACGCCGACGCCATGCACCGCGCCGCGCAGGCGCTGCTGGGCGAGAACGATTTTTCCGCCTTCCGCACCGTCCACTGCCAGGCGCCGCACGCGATGCGTGAGATGCAGGCGATCCGCGTGCATCGCGACGGCGACACCGTCGAGGTCGAGGTGCAGGCCAACGCTTTCCTCCACCACATGGTCCGCAACATCGTCGGGAGCCTGCTGATGGTGGGCAGCGGTGAACAACCCGAAGGCTGGATCGGCGAACTGCTGGCCGGCCGCGACCGCACCGTCGCCGGTCCGACCGCGCCATCGGCGGGCCTGGTGTTCCTCGGGCCGCGCTATCCCGTGCAGTGGGGCCTGCCTGCCGAGGTCACGCTGTGAGCGGCCAGGGCACGCGGATCAAGTTCTGCGGCATGACCCGCAGCGAAGACATCGGCGAGGCGTGCCGGCTCGGCGTCGACCTGATCGGGCTGGTGTTCGCCGAGCGCAGTGCGCGCCGGCTCGGCATCGCCCGGGCCGCGGCGCTCAGGACGGAAATCGCCGAAGGTATCGAAGCGGTCGCGTTGTTCATGGACAACACTTCGGAAGAAGTGCGCGAGGTCGTGGACGCGGTGCGCCCCGACCTGCTGCAGTTCCACGGCGACGAAGACGAAGCGTTCTGCCGCAGCTTCGGTCTGCCGTATCTCAAGGCGATCGCGATGGGCGGCGAAGGCGGGCAGGGGGTGGACTGGGCTGCGCGCTACCCGGGCGCGACCGCGCTGCTGCTCGACAGTCACGCCGCCGGCGGCGCTGGCGGAACTGGCCGCACCTTCGACTGGTCGCGCATCCCCGTGCACCTGGGCAAGCCTTTCCTGCTTGCCGGCGGCATCGTTCCCGACAACGTGTTCGACGCCGTCCGCGCCGTGCGCCCGTGGGGCGTGGATGTGTCGAGCGGCATCGAGAGCGCGCCGGGCATCAAGGATCCCGCGCGCATGCAGCGCTTCGTCGAGGGAGTGCGTCGCGCCGACGCGTCCGCCTGACAGATCGGTTCGATCAGGCTCCCAGTTCGGCGCGCAACCACGTGGCCAATCGGCCAACGCGCGGGTCACCACTGCGTTTGGGTGCGCACAGCGCCCAGCATCCTTGCGTCGGCACGAATCCCCAGGGCGCGAACAGCCGGCCTGTGGCGATGTCACCGGCCACCAGCGGTTCCGGGCTGATCGCAACGCCCAGTCCCGCGTGGGCGGCTTCGAGCAGGTAGTAGAGGTGTTCGAAGCCGGTGCCGAGCCTCAAGGCGTCCGGATCCAGCCCCGAACGTGCCGCCCAGTCCCGCCACGCCTGCGGTCGCGACGTCGTGTGCAGAAGTGGCAGGTCGAGCAGCGCCGAAGCGGGCGCGCCGAGCAATTGCGCGTGGCCTTCGAAGCGTGGGCCCAACACCGGCCCGATCCTTTCGGGCGCGAGCTCATGCACCTGCCAGTCGACTGGCCAGGGCGCCTGCGAGATCAGCAGTGCGGCGTCGAGTCCGCTGAGCTGCGTATCGGGGATGGTTTCGCTCGCCGACAGGTGCAGCTTGAGGTCTGGCAGTTCCCGTTCCAGTCGCTCCAGCCGAGGGATCATCCAGCGCGCCAGCACGCTGCCCGGGCAGCCCAGTACCAGCGGCGCCTGCAATGGCCGGCGACGCAGTTCCGCCCACGCCCCGCGCAGCGGTTCGAACGCGGCGTCGGCCGCTTCGTGCAGCCGGCGGCCCGCGGGGGTGAGCGCCAGGCCGCGGCCCTGGCGCACGAACAACGCCGCGCCGAGGGTTTCCTCCAATGCCCGCAGATGCCGGCTGACCGCGCCGTGGGTGACATGCAGCTCGTCGGCGGCGCGGCTGACGCTGTCGAGCCGGGCAACAGCCTCGAAGGCGCGCAGGGCATTGAGTGGGGGCAGGTCGCGACTCATGTCGTGTGAGTTTTCCTGACAGATTGTGCCGATCTTATAGGTTTTTACGGGAATGCCGGTGCGATAAGGTGTGGGTCACCGCTGGTGCAGGCCCAGCTTGCTGGTGGCGCCCCCCTCCCCAGTCGCCAGCAAGCTGGACTCCTGCCTCCCTGCGGTTCCTCATCCGGCCGCTGCGCAAAGGAAATGACATGAGCGTCGTGGACTTCCACGCCTACCCGGACGCTTCCGGTCACTTCGGCCGCTACGGCGGCCGCTTCGTCGCCGAGACCCTGATTGGCCCGCTTGAGGAGCTGGCCGCGGCTTACGACGCCGCCCGGGTCGATCCGGCCTTCGTCGCCGAGTTCGACCGCGACCTCGCCCATTACGTCGGCCGTCCCAGTCCGATCTACCACGCGCAACGGTTGAGCGAGGAAGTCGGCGGCGCACGGATCCTGCTCAAGCGCGAGGACCTGAACCACACCGGCGCGCACAAGATCAACAACACCATCGGCCAGGCGCTGCTCGCCAGCCGCATGGGCAAGACCCGGATCATTGCCGAGACCGGCGCCGGCCAGCACGGCGTGGCCAGTGCCACTGTGGCCGCGCGCCTGGGCCTGGAGTGCGTGGTCTACATGGGCGCCACCGACATCGAGCGGCAGAAGATAAACGTCTACCGGATGCGCCTGCTCGGCGCCACGGTGGTGCCGGTGACCAGCGGTTCGGCCACGCTCAAGGACGCGTTGAACGAGGCGATGCGCGACTGGGTCACCAACGTCCGCGACACGTTCTACATCATCGGTACCGTCGCCGGCCCGGACCCGTATCCGCGCATGGTCCGCGACTTCAACGCGATCGTCGGCCGCGAAGCGCGCGCGCAGATGCTGGGCGAATATGGCCGCCTGCCCGATGCGGTGACCGCGTGCGTCGGCGGTGGCAGCAACGCGATCGGCATCTTCCACGCCTTCCTCAACGACCGCGATGTGCGCCTGGTCGGCGCCGAGGCGGCGGGCGAGGGCATTGCCACCGGTCATCACGCCGCGTCGCTGGCGGCCGGGCGCCCCGGCGTGCTGCACGGCAACCGCACCTACGTGCTGTGCGACGACGACGGCCAGATCATCGAAACCCATTCGGTGTCGGCCGGCCTGGACTATCCCGGCGTCGGCCCGGAACACGCATTCCTGAAGGACGCTGGCCGCGCCGAATACGTCGGCGTCAGCGACGACGAGGCGCTCGCCGCCTTCCACCAGCTCGCGCGCTGCGAAGGCATCCTGCCGGCGCTGGAGTCCAGTCATGCGATCGCACAGGCAACAAAGCTGGCCAGGGACCTGCCGAAGGACGCGATCGTGCTGTGCAACCTCTCCGGTCGTGGCGACAAGGATGTGCACACGATTGCCTCGCGCGAAGGCATCACGTTCTGACACGGCACTTCATTGGACGAATCCATGAACCGCATCGACACCCGCTTCGCCGCACTCAAGGCCCGGCGCCGCAAGGCCCTGATTCCGTTCATCACGGCCGGTGATCCCTCGCTCGATGCCACCGTGCCGGTGATGCATGCCCTGGTCGAGGCCGGCGCGGACGTGATCGAGCTGGGGGTGCCGTTCTCCGATCCGATGGCCGACGGCCCGATCATCCAGCGCAGTTCCGAGCGTGCGCTGGCTCGCGGGGCGGGGCGGGCGTTCGTGTTCGACTGCGTGCGCAGGTTCCGCGAACGCGATCACGACACCCCGGTGGTGCTGATGGGTTACCTCAACCCGGTCGAGAACCCCGGCGCCGACCGTTTTGCCGCCGAGGCGGTGGCGGCCGGGGTCGATGGCGTACTGCTCGTTGACCTGCCGCCGGAAGAATCGGGCGAATTCCGCAAGGCGTTCTCGGCGCATGGCCTGGCGTTGATCCTGCTGGCGTCGCCGACCACGACCGATGCCCGCATGGGCCTGCTGTGCGAGCAGGCGCAGGGCTACCTCTACTACGTCAGCTTCGCCGGCGTGACCGGTGCCGACCGGCTCGACACCGGCGCCTCCGGCGCGCGCCTGCACGAGATCCGCAGCCGCAGCCGGGTCCCGGTCGTGGCCGGGTTCGGCATCAAGGACGCAGCCAGCGCGGCGACGATGGCCGCCGAGGCCGAAGGTGTCGTCGTCGGCAGCGCACTGGTTGCGGCACTGGCCGAGGCGGTCGATCCGGCAGGCCAGGCCCGGGACTTTCTCTCACCTTTGCGGGCTGCCCTCGACGCCCTGCCGGGCTGAGCACGCCACTGCGCTAAACTGGCCCGCTCGGCCGGACCCCACTCCGGCACTCACCAAGCCTGAACGGGGAACACCCAACGCATGTCCTGGCTCAAGAAACTCATGCCTTCGGGCATCCGCACCGAGACCGGCGCATCCAAGCGCCGCAGCGTGCCGGAAGGCCTGTGGGAAAAGTGCGACCGCTGCGGCGCCGTGCTCTACCGCCCGGAGCTCGAGGAAAACCTCGAGGTCTGCCCGAAGTGCGGCTTCCACATGGCGATCCGGGCGCGGGTGCGCCTGACCGCGCTGCTCGATGCCGGCAGCACCACCGAAATCGCCGCCGAGCTGGGCCCGGTCGACGTGCTGAAGTTCAAGGACCAGAAGAAGTACGCCGACCGCATCAAGGCCGCGCAGAAGTCCACCGGCGAGCGTGACGCGCTGATCGCCATGAGCGGCACCCTCAAGCAGCGTCCGCTGGTCGCCTGCGCCTTCGACTTCGCCTTCATGGGCGGCTCGATGGGCTCGGTGGTCGGCGAGCGCTTCGCCCGCGCCGCCGAAACCGCGGTCGATCTGGGCTGCCCGATGGTCTGCTTCACCGCCACCGGCGGTGCGCGCATGCAGGAGAGCCTGTTCTCGCTGATGCAGATGGCCAAGACCTCGGCGGCGCTCGGGCGCATGCGTTCCAGGGGCCTGCCCTTCATCTCGGTGATGACCCATCCGACCACCGGTGGCGTCTCGGCGTCCTTCGCGATGCTGGGCGACCTCAACCTCGCCGAGCCGGAGGCCCTGATCGGCTTCGCCGGCCCGCGCGTGATCGAGCAGACCGTGCGCGAGACCCTGCCGGAAGGCTTCCAGCGCTCGGAGTTCCTGCTCGAGCACGGCGCGATCGACCAGATCTGCGACCGCCGCGAGATGCGCGACCGCCTGGCCACGCTGTTCGCGTTGATGATGAAGCAACCGCAACCGGTGGACGAAGAGGTGGCTTCTTGACCCGCAAGTACTTCGGCACCGACGGCATCCGCGGACGCGTCGGTGAGGGTCCGATCTCGGCCGACTTCGTGATGCGCCTGGGCAATGCCTACGGCCACGCGCTGCCGCGCCGCGACTGGCGCAACCCGGTGGTGATCATCGGCAAGGACACGCGCATCTCGAACTACATGTTCGAGGCCGCACTCGAAGCCGGGCTGGTCGCCGCGGGCGTCGACGTGCAGCTGATGGGACCGATGCCGACCCCGGCCGTGGCCCACCTGACCCACTCGATGCGCGCCGACGGCGGCATCGTGATTTCCGCTTCGCACAATCCGCACCACGACAACGGCATCAAGTTCTTCTCCGCCGAAGGCGAGAAGCTCGACGACGCCACCGAACTGGCGATCGAGGCCGCGCTGGAGCAGCCGTTCCGCACCGTGCCGTCCGAGCAGCTCGGCAAGGCCTTGCGCACGCGTGACGCACTTGGCCGCTACATCGAGGCCTGCAAGGGCTCCGTGCCGAAGGGCTTCGACCTGGGCGGCATGCGCATCGCCATGGACTGCGCCAATGGCGCTACCTACCAGCTCGGACCGCTGGTGCTGCGCGAACTCGGCGCGCGCGTCGATGCGATCGGCATCGATCCCAACGGCATCAACATCAACGACGGCGTCGGCTCGACCCATCCGGAGACGCTGGCGGCGCACGTCAAGGCCACCGATGCCGACCTCGGCATCGCCTTCGACGGCGACGGCGATCGCGTGCTGTTCGTCGACGGCGACGGCGTGGTCCGCGACGGCGACGACCTGATCTACGTGCTGGCCTGCGACTGGCAGCAGACCGGTCGCCTGCGGGGGCCGGTGGTCGGCACCCTGATGACCAACTACGCGCTGGAACGCGCGCTCGCCGAGCGTGGCATCGGCTTCGTCCGCGCCAAGGTCGGCGATCGTTACGTCCACCAGCAACTGCATGCCAACAATGCCGTGCTCGGTGGCGAAGCGTCGGGCCACCTGCTGTGCCTGGACCGCGCCAGCACCGGCGATGGCATCGTCAGCGCGCTGCAGGTGCTGGAAGTGCTCAAGCGTCGCGGCATCAGCCTGGGCCAGGCGCTCGACGGCTTCAGCAAGCTGCCGCAGAAGACGGTGAACGTGCGCTACCAAGGCAATTCCAAACCGGTCGAAGCCGCATCCGTGCAGGCCGCGCTGGCCCAGGCGGAAGCTGCGGTGGCCGGTCGCGGTCGCGCATTCCTGCGTCCGTCCGGCACCGAGCCGGTGGTGCGTGTGACGGTGGAAGCCGATGACGCGACGCTGATGCAGGACACCCTCGACCGTCTCGCCGAAGCGGTTCGCGCCGCGGCCTGAGCGGCGACGCCCACTGCAACGTCCGCCGCCCGGCGGACGTATCATTTCCGACTCGAACATCGACCCAGACAGGGACGCCCGTGAACCGTATTCCGACCCTCGACATCCGCCGTTTCAGCGAGCCCGCCAGTGCCGGCGACCGTGACGCCTTCGTGGCCGAGCTGGGCGCGGCCTATCGCGAGTGGGGCTTCGCCGGAATCCGCGGCCACGGCATCGCCACTGGCCAGATCGATGCGTCCTATGACGTGTTCAAGCGCTTCTTCGACCTGCCTGAAGCGGTGAAGCTGAAGTACCACGTCGCCGGCAGCGGCGGCGCCCGCGGCTACACGCCGTTTGGCGTGGAGACGGCGAAGGATTCCAAGCACTTCGACCTCAAGGAGTTCTGGCACGTCGGCCGCGAGATCCCGCGCGACTCGAAGTACGCCGACGTGATGCCGCCGAACCTGTGGCCGGAGGAAATCCCGGAGTTCCGCGAGCAGGCGTACGGCCTGTACCAGTCGCTCGACCAGCTGGGTTCGCGCGTGCTGAGTGCGCTGGCCCTGCACATCGGTCTGCCGGAAACGTATTTCGCCGACAAGACCAACTCCGGCAACTCGATCCTGCGCCCGATCCATTACCCGCCGATCACGTCTGACGATGTCCCCAACGAGCGCGCCGGCGCACACGAGGACATCAATCTGATCACCCTGCTGGTCGGCGCCAGCGCCGAAGGCCTGGAAGTGCGTTCGCACCAGGGCGAGTGGGTGCCGTTCACCGCCGACGCCGACACGATCGTGGTCAACATCGGTGACATGCTGCAGCGCCTGACCAACCACGTGTACCCGTCGACCACGCACCGCGTGGTGAACCCGCCGGGCGCAAAGGCGCGCCAGCCGCGTTATTCGACCCCGTTCTTCCTGCACCCGAACCCGGACTTCCTGATCGACGTGCTGCCGTCATGCGTGAGCGACGAGAACCCGAGCCGTTACCCGCAGGCGATCACCGCCCACGGCTACCTCGAAGAGCGCCTGCGCGAAATCAAGTTGAAGTGACGTGCCTGCCCGCGCGCTCGCGCGCGGCTTTGCCGGTCCGTCATCCCGGCGAAACGTCATCCCGGCGAACGCCGGGATCCACCTTGACTTTGTTCCTGCCGTCTGCCGATCGAACGCACGGAGCAACACCCAGGTGGATCCCGGCTTTCGCCGGGATGACGGTGAGCATCCTCACGCCGGCGGTGGCATCAGGATCCCCGCCCCCTCAAGCGCTTGCCGCCACGCCGCCAGCTTCACCGCAGGCGCAATCGACGCATTCGCCGGGCTGGTCGAAGGCAGGCGGACGCAGCGCAACCCGAGTGCGTCCGGCTGCACGCCCGCAAGCCGCCGAAACCCGCTCTCGGCCTTGCTGCCATTGAACAGCACCGTCCGGATCGCGCGGTGTCGGGCGAAGAACGCGATGAAATCATTCGCCTGCGCGGTGTCGTCACGAATCGCCGAATCCAGGCTGCCATCGCGCTCGCAGCGATCGAACACGTCCCACAGGGCAATGCCGGATTGCTTCAACCGCAACAATCGCTGCGCATAGGGCAGGCCGGGCAGGGCGCCGACCAGTTCGCCCATGATGTGCCAGAAGCGATTGTGCGGATGCGCGTAGTACTGATGGGCCTGCAATGATGCAGCGCCGGGCATGCTGCCGAGGATCAGGACGCGCGCATCCTTTGCACTGACCGGCGGAAAGCCCTTCAGCAGGCGCGAACTGGCGGTGGAGTGCGTGGCCATGGGTCGATTCTCGCCGACGTGAGGTAAACTTCGCGCACTTCGTTCAGCGTGCCAGCGGCACCTGGACCCAGCCAGGATACAAAGGAGTGGCCATGCGTCGCAGAATCGTCGCCGGAAACTGGAAGCTGCATGGCGATCGCCGCTTCGCACTGGAACTGCTCGATGCGCTGGTCGCTCTGCCGGCCCCGGCCGGGGTCGAGCAGCTGATCCTGCCGCCACTGCCTTACCTCGCCGGTCTGGTTGCCCGCTACGGCGAGCAGGGCCTGACCTTCGGTGCGCAGGACGTCAGCGTCAACCAGAAGGGCGCCTATACCGGCGAGGTCTCCGCCGCCATGCTCAAGGATGTCGGCGCCGGCTACGGCCTGGTCGGCCACTCCGAGCGGCGCCAGTACCACGGCGAGAGCAGCGAGCTGGTCGCGCGCAAGTTCCTCGCCTGCAAGGCCGCCGGCCTGACCCCGATCCTGTGCGTCGGCGAGAGCCTGCACGAGCGCGAGGACGGCCAGACCGAATGGCGTATCCAGGAACAGCTGGAGCCGGTCTTCAGGCTCGGTGGCCACGACGCGCTCGAAGGCGCGATCCTCGCCTACGAGCCGGTCTGGGCCATCGGCACTGGCAAGACCGCCACGCCCGAACAGGCACAGGCAGTCCACGCATTCATCCGTAGCGAAATCTCCGCACACGATGCTAGAATTGCTGGCTCGCTACCGATCCTGTACGGCGGAAGCGTGAAGGCCGACAATGCCGCCGCGCTGTTTTCGCAGCCGGACGTCGATGGCGGCCTGGTCGGCGGGGCCTCCCTGGTCGCGGCCGATTTCCACGCCATCGCGGTTGCGGCGGCACCCTGACGAGACGCGGAACCGGTCCTTGCCGACCTGTTCCGGATCGTTCCCACGGTTTCAAGTGAACTAGCAGAATTCAACGATGCTGTTGTTACTCAACGTCATCTACGTGCTGATCGCGATCGCGATGGTTGCGCTGATCCTGATGCAGCGCGGCGCGGGTGCGCAGGCCGGCTCCGGTTTCGGTGGCGGCGCCTCCGCGACGGTGTTCGGCTCACGCGGTTCGGCCAACTTCCTGACCAAGGCCACGAAGTGGCTGGCGATCTCGTTCTTCGCGATCAGCCTGTTCATGGCCTGGCAGGCGATGCACCGGGCGACCGGCGACACCACCGCTGCGGCTCCGGCCGCCGGCGTGATGGCGCAGCAGGTTCCGTCGGCGCCGTCGGCTCCTGGCGCGGCCAGCAACTCGGCCGTTCCGACGGCCCCGGTGGCCCAGCCGGCGCCTTCCAGCAGCGTTCCGCAGGCTCCGGCCGCGACCGACGCCGCCCCGGCAGCAACTCCGCCGGCCCCGGCCGCGACCCAGTCGCCAGAGCCGACAAAGCCGCAGCCCCCGGCTGGCGGTTGAGCGGAACGGCTGGTCGGAAGGGGTACCATTGATTTTCATCGGCCCGGCACGGAACGCCGGGTACGGTCAGCGATGACCGGAAACGACCGGGCCTGCATCGGCGCGGTCGCGTCAGGACGACAGAAGGTTTGATTGCCCAGGTGGCGGAATTGGTAGACGCACTACCTTGAGGTGGTAGCGACTTAGGTCGTGGGGGTTCGAGTCCCCCCTTGGGCACCACACCTTTACTTGCACGTAAAGACGCAAAACACGTACTGCAGCAAACAGCACCACCGACGCGGGTGCGGCGCGCACGGCGGGCCGAATCTCGCGCGGGGATGACCAGGCGGCAACACGCCGAGCCAAGGTCGCGTTGGCGGCCGAGCTAAACGAAGCGAGAGAACAACTAGTGCTGGCCGAATACCTGCCGACCCTGCTGTTCCTGATCGTCGCCGGAGGTATCGGC
>DATDBK010000087.1:0-5503 GCA_036524935.1 Lysobacter sp.
CGGTACAGGGTTCGAACCTGTGACCCCTACCATGTCAAGGTAGTGCTCTACCGCTGAGCTAACCGCCCTTCGTTTCGCCACAAGTGGCTCACGAGGGCGCGCAGTTTAGCCCGTCAGCACGATCGCGGCAACACTTGCGACACAACTCGTAGCCCGGGTAAGCGCAGCGCACCCGGGAATCGCGCGGGCACCCGGGTGCGGCCGTCGGCCTTACCCGGGCTACGCTGTTACGCGGCGAAGCCGGCATCCTTGAGTTGGCGCAACTGGTCGCGCACCGCCGCCGCCTGCTCGAATTCGAGGTCGCGCGCGTGCTGGTACATCTGCTGCTCCAGCGCCTTGATTCGCGCGGCGAACTGGCTCGGGCTCAGCCTGGCGTATTCGGCCAGGTCCTCGGCTACCTTGCGCGCCTTGCCCCTGCCCTTCGCGGTCTCACCGGGTTCGGCGCGGGCGCCTTCCATGACGTCGACCACCGCCTTCGCAATCGACTTGGGCGTGATGCCGTGCTCGAGGTTGTACTCGACCTGTTTCTGCCGGCGCCGGTCGGTCTCGTCGATCGCTTTCTGCATCGAGTTGGTGATGCGGTCGGCATAGAGGATCGCCTTGCCACGCAGGTTGCGCGCGGCGCGGCCGATGGTCTGGATCAGCGAGCCGGCCGAACGCAGGAAACCTTCCTTGTCGGCGTCGAGGATCGCCACCAGCGACACCTCCGGCATGTCCAGTCCCTCGCGCAGTAGGTTGATGCCGACCAGCACGTCGAACTTGCCCAGGCGCAGGTCACGGATGATTTCCACGCGTTCGACCGTCTCGATGTCCGAGTGCAGGTAACGCACGCGCACGCCGTGCTCGCCGAGGTACTCGGTGAGGTTTTCGGCCATGCGCTTGGTCAGCGTGGTGATCAGCACGCGGTCGCCCATGGCCACGCGTTCGTGGATCTCGCCGAGCACGTCATCGACCTGGGTGCCGACCGGGCGGATCTCGACCTCCGGGTCGATCAGTCCGGTCGGGCGTACCACCAGCTCGACGATCTGGTCTTCGGACTTGCGCAGCTCATACGGGCCTGGTGTCGCTGACACGTACACCGCACGCGGCGAACGGCCTTCCCATTCCTCGAATCGCAGCGGCCGGTTGTCGAGCGCCGACGGCAGGCGGAACCCGAACTGCACCAGGGTCTCCTTGCGCGAACGGTCGCCCTTGTACATCGCGCCGATCTGCGGGACGGTCACGTGTGATTCGTCGACCACCAGCAGCGCGTCCGGCGGCAGGTAGTCGAACAGGCACGGCGGCGGCTCGTCGGGCATGTGCCCGGTGAGATGCCGCGAGTAGTTCTCGATGCCATTGCAGTAGCCGACCTCGGCCAGCATCTCCAGGTCGAACTGGGTGCGCTGGGCCAGGCGCTGCGCCTCGACCAGCTTGTTCTCGGCGTACAGCTGCTCCAGGCGCATGCGCAGCTCGTCCTTGATCGTCTCGATCGCGTCGAGCACGGTGCGGCGCGTGGTCACGTAATGCGAGCCGGGGTAGATGGTGTAGCGCGGCACGCGGCGCAGGGTCTCGCCGGTGAGCGGGTCGAACACGCTGAGCTGTTCGATCTCGCCGTCGAACAGTTCGATCCGCAACGCCTCCGAATCGCTTTCAGCCGGATGCACGTCGACCACTTCGCCGCGGACGCGATAGGTGGCGCGGCGCAGTTCGGTGTCGTTGCGGGTGTACTGCATTTCGGTCAGGCGGCGGATCAGTTCGCGCTGGTCGATGCGCTCGCCACGGACCATGTGCAGGACCATGCGGAAGTATTCATTCGGATCGCCCAGGCCGTAGATGGCCGACACGGTGCAGACGATGATCGTGTCGCGGCGCTCCAGCAGCGCCTTTGTCGCCGACAGACGCATCTGTTCGATGTGCTCGTTGACCGAGCTGTCTTTCTCGATGAACGTGTCACTCGACGGGACGTAGGCCTCGGGCTGGTAGTAGTCGTAATAGCTGACAAAATACTCGACCGCGTTGTGCGGGAAGTACGCCTTGAACTCGCCATACAACTGCGCGGCCAGGGTCTTGTTGGGCGCCATCACGAGCGTCGGCTTCTGTACCGCCTGAACGATGTTCGCCACGGTGAACGTCTTGCCCGAGCCGGTGACGCCCAGCATCGTCTGCGCGGCGAGTCCGCTCTCGAAACCGTCCACGAGGCGTGTGATCGCCTGCGGCTGGTCGCCCGCCGGCTCGTACGGAGACACCAGCTGGAAACCTGCGGGATGGAGACTGTCGTTCATCGGGCGATGGCTCCGGGGTAAACCTTCAGTGTAGTCGGAGCTGGAGATGGGGGCAGAAGCGGCAGTTCCCTACCCTCTCGCGAGGAGCCGGGCCGACGGGATTCAGCCGCGGGCACGCGGATAGTCGGCTGCCCCGGGATTGGGAACAGGCGCCATGGAACGACACCAACGCGGTTTCAGCCTGGTCGAGTTGATGGCCGCCCTGGTGATACTGGGCGTCCTGCTGGGCGTCGGGGTTCCCGCGTTCAGGCAATTGATCGACTCCATGCGGGTGCACAACGCCTTCCACGAGCTGTCGACGTCGCTGGCCATGGCCAGGATGTCCGCGGTAAGCGGCGGAGCCACCGTTCTGGTCTGCCCGAGCGCGGACGGGCGCACTTGCCGCCAGGACAGCGTCTGGGACCAGGGATGGATCACGTTTCGGGCCAGCGGCCGCCTGCAACGCCATCCCATATCGGCTGAGGACATACTGTTTCTCGCTTCATCGCCAGGACACGGACTTGCGTTGCGCAGTAACCGGCCTCGCATCCGGTTTCAGCCGAACGGCCTGAGCGAGGGCAGCAACGCCAGTGTGTGCATTCACGCTCCCGGCAGCGGCCCTGCGGCGGGCCGCGTCGCAGTAAACGGGGGCGGCAGGATCAGATCGGAACTCCCGCCACAGGCCGGCTTCTGCACTGATCGCCCCTGATTGTCGCTCCGGACGCTTGACCGTGTCGGCGGAGGCATTACAATGCCCGTCCCCGCCCGAATAGCTCAGCCGGTTAGAGCACTTGACTGTTAATCAGGGGGTCGTTGGTTCGAGTCCAACTTCGGGCGCCAGATTTGAAAAGGCCTGCGATGAGAATCGCGGGCCTTTTTGTTTGTGGGCGGCACTGCGCCACGGACAGTCCTTCCGGCGCCAGCTCGCCAACTTCCACGACCCTGCCAAAAAGAAGGGCCCGCATCGCTGCGGGCCCTCGCGTTCCTCACATGCCAGCAAGCGTTACCAGCACTCTGTGTAAGCGGAGGCGGTTCCGCCTTCCATCTTCGCGCCGAGCTGGTTCAGGCCCAACGTTCCGCACTTGGTGTCGCGTGCCAGCTGCTGGTTTTGCGGCGCCGCCTGCACCGTGTACGTCCGGGCGGTGGAGGCGGAAATGCTGAACGTGTAGAAGTTCGCCAGGTCCGTCCTGCAACTGCCAGCGGGCAGCGCCGCGCCCGTGTAGGTCAGGTTGGTCGTGTAGAACCGCTCCATGAAATGCGCCTGCTCGATCAGGCACCCTGCCGCCGCGGCCCGTCGGGTCTTGATCACGTGGTTCTGGTAGTTCGGATAGGCGATCGCCATCAGGACGCCGATGATCAACACCACGATCATGACCTCGATCAGGGTGAAGCCCATCTGGCCTCGTGCGTGGCCGTGAAACGAGCGCGAATGGATCTGGCTCAGGTTGGTCATTGGTCAGTCCTTGATGATTTCGCGCCAGGAGATACGGCCATCCTGGACCAGTCGCTTGATCTTGACGCTGCCGGTGGTGCCCTTCGAACCGCCGACCACCACCAGGTTCTCGAGAACGGTCGGATCGGTCGGCATTCCCACGCCCAGGTCGATCGAGCCGACCGGGATCTTCGGCGCGGTGGTGCCGGTGCCATTCTGGAGCATGTCGGATGCGTCAAACGAACCGTTGCCGTCGGCGTCGAAGAACGGATTGGTCACCGCCGAACCGGTGAACAGGTCGACCGCGTTGACATAGCCCTTGCCCGTCACATCGCAATCGCTGCTCTGCGGAATGATGCTCGAGGCGACCAGTGTCGAACCGCCCACGACCACCTGGTTGCCGACCATCCGCTCGCCATCGGCCGTGTCACTCGGCGGCGAGAGCAGATCGATGTACCAGCCCTTCTTGCCGGCCATGTCGCCTGCCGTCGCCGTTTCGAACGACCGCACCGGACGAACGACGCCTGTGCTTGTGTCGGTGATCGTACCCGCCACCACGATGTCACGTGCCTTCAGCTGGCTGCGACCCGTGGCGCCGCTGTCGACCATGCCGTACCACGTCTGCGGTGACAGATCGTCCTTGTCGCCGGCCGTGATGTAGCGACCGGTGCCGAAGAACACCCACGGCTCGAAGGTGTAGGGGTTGAACGACACGGTGATTCCGCCGGTGATCGGCTGGCGCGTACCAGAGGCGTTGACTGCCACGAAGATCGGCGAATCCGTGGCGCCGTCGACACCCCAGGTGCTGGCCGTGGTGCCGGCCAGGTCGAACTTCCAGACGTTGCCGTTCAGGTCACCGGCATAGACGTAGTCGACGGTGCCGTTGCCATCTACGTCGACGCCAGTCGGCGCGGAGAGCCCGTTGTTCAGTGCATCGCCGGTCTTGAAGGTATCGATCTTCTTGATCAGCGCGCCCGTCGTCAGGTTCAGGACGTACAGCACGGAATGCTCGTTGGTGCTGTTGATTCCGTTCGGGATGATCGCTGCCATGTCACCGTTGTTGAGCTTGGCGATCAGCGGCTTGCCGAGCACCAGGCCCATGTCGGCGTCACCGGCGAACTCCCACGCCTTGCCGGTGCTGGCAAAGGTGGCGGGATCGGAGACGTCGAGCCCGTAGACGCCCTTGCCGCCGCGGCCGAGGGTGCCCACCAGGTAATTCTTGCCAGGCGTCTGGCGCCTGTTGGAAACCACCACCGGGCCATCGACGAAGTAGTGATGCTCGAAGTTGGTGTACGCGCTCAGCCCCTTCAACGTCGTCATGTTGATCAGGTTGGGCACGTAGTTGAACAGCTCGTTGCCGTTACTGGCATTGAAAGCATGCAACATGCCGTCGTTGGAACCGATGTAGACCGTTTCAGTCACGGTGGTGCCAACGGTCTCGCGAACGTACGTTGGCGACGAGTTGACAATGTCACCCAGCAGGTGCGTGCGGCGGCGGTAGGTCGTGCCCTCGCCCGTGCGGTTGCCCTTCAGGTAGTTGGCAATTGCCGTGGTCAGCGTCGTTTCCTGCGCGGTGGTCGGGAACGTCGCCACCACTGCGCCGTTGGACGTGCCCAGGGTGTAGATGTTGCTGCGCTGGGTGGTCGGCAGGCTGGTCGTTGCGCGCCAGCTGAGCGTGCTCTGCACGCCACCGGAGGTCACCGGGTACGCTTCGACTTCGCCGTACCACTCGCCGGACTTGTACTTGGCGACGAATGCGCGGGTGTCGCTCTGCAGGCCGGTGCTGCTGACAGTGACGTTGGAGCCCGAATTCTCGCGGGAGATGATCTCC
>DATDBK010000088.1:0-10013 GCA_036524935.1 Lysobacter sp.
GATCCACGCGGTGTTCTCCGAGCTCGACATCGGCGCGTTCACCATCCAGCTCAACAACCGCAAACTGATGCGCGGCTTCTTCGAGGCCCAGGGCATCGTCGACGGCGAGCTGCAGGCGCTGGTGCTGCGCGAGGTCGACAAACTCGACAAGCGCGGCGAGGAACACGTCCGCGAGACTCTCACCGGCGAAGGCTTCGACCTGTCGGCCGAGGCGGTCGCGCGCATCCTCGAGTTCGTCAAGGTGCGTTCGTCCACGCACGCCGATGCGCTGGCCAGGCTCGATGCGCTGGGCGAGGGCAACGATGCCCTGCGCGAAGGCGTCGCCGAGCTGCGCGAGGTGCTGGAGCTGGTGCGCGCACTGGGTGTGCCGGAAAGCGCCTACGCGCTGAACTTCTCGATCGCGCGCGGCCTCGACTACTACACCGGCACTGTCTACGAGACCACGCTCAACGATTACCCGCAGATCGGCTCGATCTGCTCGGGTGGCCGCTATGAGAACCTGGCCAGCCACTACACCAAGTCGAAGCTGCCCGGCGTCGGCATCTCGATCGGCCTGACCCGCCTGTTCTGGCAGCTGCGCGAGGCCGGCCTGCTCGGCAATGCCGCCGGCAGCACCGTGCAGGCGATGGTCGCGTTGATGGATGGACAGTCGCTGACCGATGCGCTCGAGATCGCCCGCCGCCTGCGCGCGGCCGGCATCAACACCGAAGTGCAGATGGAAGCGCGCAAGATCGGCAAGCAGTTCCAGTACGCCTCGCGCGCCGGCATCCGCTTCGTCGCACTGATCGGTGACGACGAGAAGGCGCGTGGCGTGGTGACCGTCAAGGACATGCTGCGCGAGGAGCAGTTCGAAGTGCCGCTGGAAGAGCTGGCGAGCACGCTGCGCGTGGAGCTGGAGCAGTATCGCGCGCTCGCCGGCCGCTGAGGCCGGAGCAAACGCAGGCGGGGTGGACGACGACGTCCGCCCACGCCGTTGATGACAGGGGACGCCGGCACGCCCATGCGTGGCCGGCGCAGATGGCAGGCAGCTGCAAGGTGAAACGATGAAACCGATCCGACTCGATGGCCGCTCGCTGACCCGCGCGCAGCTGGTGGACGTGGCCTACGGCGCACACGTGCAGCTGGCGCCCGATCAACTGCCGGCGGTGACCCGCGCGGCCGAGTTCCTGGCCGAACAGGTCCGCCGCGAGGAACCGATCTACGGCGTGTCGACCGGCTTCGGCAGCAACGCCGACCGACTGCTCGGCAATCACCACCTGCGCGACGAGCTGCCCGGCGCCGCGCGCTCACACGTCACCCTGCACGAAGAGCTGCAGCGCAACCTGATCGTCACCCACGCGGTCTGCGTCGGCGAAGCCTTCGCGCCGGAGATCGTCCGCGCGATGCTGTGCATCCGCATCAACACGCTGATGCGTGGTCACTCCGGCATCCGCGTCGAGACCCTGCAGGCGCTGACCGCGATGCTCAACGCCGGCATCGTGCCGGTGGTCCCGCAACTGGGTTCCGTTGGCGCCAGTGGCGACCTCGCTCCTCTGTCGCACCTGGCCATCGTCCTGCTCGGCGGCGGCGAAGCTTTCTACGGCGGCGAGCGCGTCCCGGGGGCGGAGGCCCTCAAGCGTGCTGGCCTGGAACCCGTGACGCTGTCGTACAAGGAAGGCCTGGCGCTGAACAACGGCACCGCGCAGATGCTCGCCTGCGGCGTGCTCGCGCTGGCCCAGCTCGAGGATCTTCTCGACACCGCCGATCTCGCCGCCGCGATGACCATCGATGCCTTCGCCGGCCGCCTCGGCGCGTTCGCCGAGGAAGTGCATGCGTTGCGCCCGCATCCGGGCCAGGTCCACAGCGCCGCGCACCTGCGCGATCTGCTCGGCGGCTCCACGCTGGCCGACATCCCGTATCACCTGGTACCGAAGTTCCGCGCCTGGCAGCCGCGCAGCTGGGACACGCCGGAATCTCAGGCACTGCGTTTCGACATCGGCTGGGACTGGGTGCCGCTGAGCCAGCGCCACGGCCGCGAGAAGTTTTACCTGCGCTTCCGCCCGTTCCGTGGCGGCAAGAAACACCAGCCGCAGGACAGCTATTCGCTGCGCTGCATCCCGCAGGTGCACGGCGCCGTGCGCGATGCGGTTGCCCAGGCGGCGCGCGTGCTCGAAGTCGAACTCAACGCGCTGACCGACAACCCGATCATCTTCCCCGACGCCAAGGCCGAGTTCGTCGAGCAGCAGGTCATCTCCGCCGGACACTTCCACGGCATGCCGCTGGCGCTGGCGATGAGCTACGTCAAGGCTGCAATCCCGGTCCTGGCCAGCATTTCCGAGCGCCGCCTCAACAAGCTCGTCGACCCGGCGACCAACGACGGCCTGCCGGGCTTCCTGATCGGCAACGAAGACTCGACCGAGTCCGGCCACATGATCGTGCAGTACACCGCGGCCGCCATCGTCAACGACCTCGCCAGCCGCGCGCACCCGGCATCGGTGTACTCGATCCCGACCAGCGCGAATGCCGAGGATCACGTCTCGATGGGTGCCAACGAGGCACGCCACGTGCTGGCGATGGCCGACGACCTGGGCAAGGTGCTGGCCCTGGAGCTCTACACCGCCGCGCAGGCGCTGGACCTGCGCCGCGACATGATCAACGCCGCCCGTGACCTGGCCGACCGCGCCGACGCGCGTGCGCTGGCGGCAAAGGTGCAGGGCGCTCCGGCAGAAGGCAGCGCCGAGTTCGACGCATTCCTTGCCGAAGTCGAAGGCCTGCGCGCCGAACTGGCCGCAGCCGACGAGTTCCATCCCGGCCGCGCCGTGGCAGCTGCACACGCCGCGATCCGCGAGGCGATTCCGTTCCTGGACCGCGACCGCGCGCTCGATGGAGAAGTCGCCACGGCAGTGCGGCTGGTGCGCGAGGGCACCGTGCTGGCAGCCGCTCGGGGCTAATCCCCGAGCGGGGTCAGACCGTCTCCACCTGCGAGGTCCGGACGCAGTCGCGGCCATCGGCCTTGGCCCGGTACAGGGCCTGGTCGGCCAACTGCAGCAGCGGGTCGATGCCGCCGAAGGAGACCGTCTCGATCGCGTGCACGCCGATGCTGGCAGTGACGGTGATCTGGCCGTCACTGCCCTGGAATGGCTGTTCGCGCAGGTGCTGGCGCAGGTCCTCGGCGACCTGGGTTGCGGCCGACAGGTTCAGGCCCGGCAACACCACGACGAACTCCTCACCGCCGAATCGCGCCAGCAGCGCATCGTGGTGAGGGCGAAGCCCATGGCCGAGCGTTCGCGCCGCCCAGCGCAGGCACTCGTCGCCGATCAGATGCCCATGCTGGTCGTTGATCAGCTTGAAGTTGTCGAGGTCGATCATCAGCAGCGACAGCGGCCGGTGGTGCTCGCGCGCCTGCCGCAGCAATGACTCGAAGCGATCACGGAAATGGCTGCGGTTGTGCAGGCCGGTGAGGGCATCGCGCTGGCTGCTCTCGCGCAGCCGCGCGTGTGCATCCTCAAGCTGGCCCAGGGCGCTCCGCAGTTCGGACGTGCGCTGTTCGACCTTGTGTTCGAGCTGGTCCTTGGCTTCGCGCACGATGCGCTCGTTCTCGTTGCGCAGTGCCGCGTAGCGGTGGCCCAGCGCGATCGACAGCAACAGCATCTCGAGGGCCGATCCGATCTGTACCCCGTATTCGGTGATGAAGGTCTTGGGCATCGCGCCGAACGCGATCGCGACGAACAGGCCGGTGCCGACCAGGAACATCGCCCACGCCAGAAGGAACAGCTGCGCCGGCGCATAGCCGCGGCGAACGATGGTGACCGACACGACCGCGATCCAGGCGATGCTGACCAGCACCGCCGCCGACGCGATCGGCGTGGAGATGTGGTACGGCAACCAGGTCGAGGCGATGCCTAGGAGCGCGAAGAAGGCGATCAGGCCCAGTCCGATGCGGTCGCCGAAGCGCCAGCGCTCGCGCAGGCCGAGGAAGATTCGGGCGAACTGCTGCATGCCGATCTGCGCCAGGCAGATCGACAGCGGCACCATCCGGTCGCTGAGCCACGACGACTGCGGCCACAGGTATTCGAAGCCGAATCCATTGAGCGTGAACAGCACCAGCCCGAACGCCGACAGGTGGAACAGGTACCAGAAGTAGCTGGCGTCGCGCAGGCTCAGCCAGAGTGCCAGGTTGTAGAAGAACAGCGCCAGCAGGATGCCGTAGTACAGCCCGATCACCAGCTGCGCGTCGCGCGAGAGTTCGGCGAATGCCACCGTCGTGTAGAGGTTCAGCGGCACCTGCATCGAGCTTTCGCTCTCGACGCGGACGAAGACGTCGACGGGCTGGCCCGGCGGCAATGTCAGCCAGAAATTTGGATGGCGGTAACGCACGCTGCGAGCGCTGAAGGGGAGGTGGTCGCCGCCGGCCTGGAAGACGGTGTGGCCATCGGGATAGCTCGCATACACGTCGATGTGGTCGCTCAGCGCGTAGCTCTGTACCAGCAGCCAGCGCTGCTCGGGATTGCCGTTGTTGACGATGCGCGTGTGGAACCAGAATGCACCAGTGCGGAATCCGAACGCGCTGCGTCCGCCGGGCAGCGGGGCGAACTGGCCCTGCGCCAGCCTCCGTGCGGCGGTGTCGACGTCGTCTTCTGATGTGACGTCATGGAAATAGCCAAGGTGCGGCGACAGCGCCAGTTGCTGCACCTCCGGTCCCAGTTGCACGGACGTGTCGGCGGAGGTCGCGGCCTGGACCGGCGCAGCCAGCAGCAGGCACAGGCCTGCCAGCCAGAGCCAGAACCACGACGCAACTCGTCCCATGTTTCCCCCTTGCCAAAGTCGCCCGGCCGTCACGGAGCTGACGGCATGGCGTGCGCGCAGCATATGCGCGAACTGGTCGCCATCCGTCCCCGTCGGTACGGCTGACAGCTATATCTGTATCGCCAGGCAAACGGCGTGAACGCCGCCGGCAGGCCTTCAGGGTCGGCGGCGAGGCCTGCGGGCGGTTGACGGCTACCCCGGCCGCGCATTAATGTATTAGCACGTTAATACATTAGTACAGGCTACGAAGGCACGTCATGAAGGCACGGACATGAAGCGGCGCCCCCTGGAAACCGATCGCGGCGAGGACGAGTTCGCCGGCCTGGCCTCGGCCCTGCTCGGGCTGCGCAGCCCGGAAGAGGTGCGCGCATTCCTCGAGGACCTTTGCACGCCGGCCGAGCTGGAGGCGATGAACGATCGCTGGCGCGTGGTCCCCCTGCTGCTCGACAACGTCCCTTATCGCGAGATCCACGACCGTACCCAGGTCAGCGTCACCACCATCGGGCGCGTAGCCCGCACCCTCGAACGCGGCGCCGGCGGCTACGCCATCGCCTATCAGCGTCAGGCCGGCGAGTCCGGGCCGGCGCCCTCCCGCAGCAGCGATTAGCTCCGCTTTAAATCACGAGCCCCAAATCACGAGCCCCGCCGATGAGCCCCCCCGCAAACACCCCGGTGCGCGATCGCCTGCGCATCGCCATCCAGAAGTCCGGCCGCCTGGCCGAGCCGGCGCGCGGTCTGCTCGCCTCGTGCGGCCTGAGCTGGCGCGAAAGCCGCGACCGCTTGTTCTGCTATGGCGAAAGCCTGCCGATCGACCTCCTGCTGGTGCGCGACGACGACATTCCGGGCCTGATCGCCGACGGCGTCTGCGATCTGGGCATCGTTGGCCGCAACGTCCTGCTCGAACAGGACGGTGGCCGCGTCGACAGCGGCCGCACACCGGCGTTCCGCGAATGGCGGGCGCTCGGCTTCGGCGCATGCCGGCTGGCGCTGGCGGTGCCCGATGCCTGGGACTGGCAGGGCCCGCAACAGCTGACCGGCAAGCGCATCGCCACCAGCTACCCGGCACTGCTGTCTCGCTGGCTGGCGGAGCAGGACATCGCTGCCGACGTCGTGCTGCTGTCGGGTTCGGTCGAGATCGCACCACGCCTGGGCCAGGCCGAGGCGATCTGCGATCTCGTGTCGAGCGGCGCGACGCTGTCGGCGAACCAGCTCAAGCCGGTGATGACGCTGCTGGAAAGCGAAGCCGTGCTCGCTGGCCCGGCCGAGGAATTCGACCCGGTCCGCGGTGAACTCGCCGAACTCCTGCTGCGCCGCCTCGATGGTGCATTGCGAATCCGCCACAGCAAGCTGCTGATGTTCCAGGCGCCGCGCAAGCTGCTGCCGAGCCTGCTGACGCTGCTTCCCGATGCGGAAACGCCGACGGTGATGCGACTCGACGACGGCGACGACCTCGCATTGCAGGCGCTGTGCCACGGCGCGGTGACCTGGCAGCGGCTGGAAGAACTCAAGCGCGCCGGCGCGCGGGGACTGATGGTGTTGCCGGTGGAGGGGATGCTGGCATGAGCGCCACCGCCATCGAAGCACTGATGCGTCGCGAAGACTGGAGCCGCCTTGGCGACGCCGAGCGCGTGCAACTGCTTCGCCGACCTGCGCAGCGTGCATCGGCCGTCACTGCCACCGCAGTCGCGGCCATCATCGACGAAGTGCGCGACAACGGTGATGCCGCGCTGCGTGCCTTCGCCCTGCGCTTCGACGGTGTCGAACTCGGCGACCTGCGGGTAGGTCCCGATGAAATGCGTGCTGCCAGCGCCAGCCTGACGCCGGCATTGCGCCAGGCCATCGACGAAGCCGCCGCGCGCATCGCCCTGTTCCACGAGGCGGGCATGAGCACTGCCTATGCCGTCGACACCGCGCCGGGCGTGCGTTGCGAGCGCGTGCTCCGCCCGATCCGTCGGGTCGGGCTGTATGTGCCGGCCGGATCGGCACCACTGCCTTCCACCGCGTTGATGCTGGGTGTGCCGGCACACCTGGCCGGCTGCCCTGAAATCGTGCTGTGCACACCGCCGCGGCGCGACGGCACGGCCGATCCGGCGGTGCTGTACGCGGCGCAACGTTGTGGAATCGATCGGGTGTTCAAGGTCGGTGGCGCGCAGGCGATCGCGGCGATGGCATTCGGCACCGGCAGCCTGCCGCGCTGCGACAAGCTGTTCGGGCCGGGCAATGCCTATGTCACCGAGGCCAAGCGCCAGGTTGCGATGGGCCAGGACGGCCCGGCCATCGACATGCCGGCAGGTCCATCGGAAGTACTGGTGATCGCCGACGCCGGCGCCAATGCTTCGTTCGTCGCCGCCGACCTGCTGTCGCAGGCCGAGCACGGCCCGGATTCGCAGGTGATCCTGCTCAGCGACAGCAACGAACTGCTCGATGCGGTCGCAGTGCAGTTGATCGAGCAGTTGCAAACCCTTCCGCGTGCCGCTATCGCCCGGCAGGCACTCGCCGCGTCGTGCGCGATCCGCGTCGAATCCATCGACCAGGCGCTGCAGGTCAGCAATGACTACGCCCCCGAGCACCTGATCCTGGCCGTGCGCGACGCGCGGCGCTGGCTACCGCAGGTGCAGGCGGCCGGTTCGGTGTTCCTCGGCGACTGGGCGCCGGAAGCGCTGGGCGACTACTGCAGCGGCACCAACCACGTCCTGCCGACCAGCGGCGCGGCACGCTTCAGCGGCGGCCTCAACGTCGCCAGCTTCCAGATCGCGATCACCGTGCAGGAAGTGCAACCGCAGGGCATCGCCGCGATCGGGCCGTGCGCGGTGGAGCTGGCGCGCGCGGAGGGTCTCGATGCGCACCTGCTGGCCGTGGCGCTGCGCCTGCAGGCGGTGGTGGCATGAACGCGGTGGTGGAGGCGATGACATCCGACGCTGGCCCGCTGTCGCTGGTCCGGGCAGACCTGCGCGATTTCGCCGGCTACCGGTCGGCGCGCAGCGAGCGCGTGCAGGGGCGGGTCTGGCTCAATGCCAACGAGTCGCCGTGGCGCAACGATGCCGACCCGGACGGTGAGTTGCGCCGCTATCCGGATCCGCAGCCGCAAGCATTGCGTGTGTCGCTGGCCGATCTGTACGGTTGCGCGCCGGAGCAACTGCTGGCCGGCCGCGGCAGCGACGAAGGCATCGACCTGCTGGTGCGTGCCGTGTGCCAGCCGGGTGGCGATGCCATCCTCGTCACCACGCCAACGTTCGGCATGTATGCAGTAAGTGCGCGTCTGCACGGCACGCGCGTGATCGACGTGCCGCTGCGCGAGGACGCGCAGGGCTGGCGATGCGACTTCGCCGCGATCACCGCGACGGTGCGGCGCGACGGCGTGAAGCTGGTGTTCCTCTGCTCACCCGGGAACCCCACCGGCGCGCTGCTGCCGCTGGAGGACATCGCGCAGCTGGCGCGTGAGTTGCAGGGTCGGGCTCTGGTGGTCGTCGACGAGGCCTACCTGGAGTATGCGGACGCCCCGTCCGCGGTCAGCCTGCTGCCGGCGCTACGCAACGTGGTCGTGCTGCGCACGCTGTCCAAGGCGCACGCGCTGGCGGCGGCGCGCATCGGCAGCGTCATCGGCGATGCCGAACTGATCGAGCTGCTGCGGCGCTGCCAGGCACCGTATCCGCTGCCCGCCGCCTGCGCGGCGCAGGCATTGCAGGCGCTGGAGCCGGCGGCGCGCCTGTTGACCGGGCAGCACGTCGCGACCGTGCGCAGTGAACGCGACAAACTGCGCTCGGCACTGTCCGCGATGCCGGGTGTGCGTAGTGCCTGTGATTCATCGGCGAACTTCGTGCTCGCGCGCTTCGACGATGCCCAGGTGGCGTTCGACTCCCTCCTTGCCGCCGGTGTCGTGGTCCGCGACATGCGCGCCGCGCCCGGCCTTGGCGATGCGTTGCGCATCAGCCTGGGCACGCCCGAACAGAACCGGCAGGTGCTGGCGGTGCTGGCGGAGGTGGCGCGATGAGTCCGGCAACGCCGATCCTGTTTGTCGATCGTGACGGCACCCTCATCGAAGAACCGTCCGACTTCCAGATCGACCGCTTCGACAAGCTCCGCTTCGTTGCCGGTGTCATCCCGGCGATGCTGCGACTGCGTGACGCGGGCTACCAGTTCGTGATGGTGACCAACCAGGACGGTCTGGGCACCTCGGCATTTCCACGCGAGCAATTCGACGGCCCGCATCAGCTGATGATGCAGGTGTTCGAAAGCCAGGGCATCGCCTTCCGCGATGTGCTCATCGACACCAGCCTGGCGGCCGACAACGCGCCCACGCGCAAGCCCGGCATCGGCCTGGCGCTGCCCTACCTGCAGGACCGCAGCATCGACTGGACGCGGTCGGCCATGGTCGGCGACCGCGACACCGACAACGCCTTCGCCCGAAACCTGGGCATCCGTGCCTTCCAGTTGCGCACTGTGCAGTTCGGCGGCGAGTGGGACTGGAGCGGTATTGCCCACGCGCTGGCCGATGCGCCGCGCACGGCGCGAGTCACCCGGACCACGCGCGAGACGCGGATCGAGGTGGGCATCGACCTCGACCGCGGCGCCGAGCCATCGGTCACGACCGGGCTGGGGTTCTTCGACCACATGCTCGAGCAGATCGGCAAGCACGGCGGCTTCGCTCTCGAACTGCGCTGCGAGGGTGACCTCCACATCGATGAGCACCACACGGTCGAGGACAGCGCGCTGGCATTGGGGCAGGCATTGCGCGAGGCGCTGGGCGACAAGCGCGGCATCGGCCGCTACGGCTTCACGCTGCCAATGGATGAAAGCCTGGCCAGTGCCGCGCTGGATTTCTCCGGGCGGCCGTACTTCGTCTTTGACGGTGCTTTCAGCCGCGAGCGCGTGGGCGGTTTGCCGACCGAACTGGTGCCGCATTTCTTCCGCTCGCTCTGCGAGGCCGCAGGGCTCAACCTCAACCTGCGGGTTCAGGGCGAGAACGACCACCACAAGGTGGAGGCCTGCTTCAAGGCGGTCGCTCGCGCGTTGCGCCAGGCGATCCGGCGCGAGGGCCACGAGCTGCCGAGCACCAAGGGCAGCCTCTAGGCGCTATCGCGGCAACCGCAATCAATGTGACTGGAGTGCAACACACGTGACGCAGGTCGTGCTGATCGACTGGGGTGGGGGGAACATCGGCTCGGTGCGTTACGCGCTAGAGAGGTTGGGCGTGCGCGCGGTGCTCAGTGCCGATGCCGACACCATCG
>DATDBK010000089.1:0-5895 GCA_036524935.1 Lysobacter sp.
CTTGCCCTGCTTGATCTTGTACAGCGGCGGCAGGCCGATGTAGATGTGGCCGCGCTCGATCAGCTCCGGCATCTGCCGGTAGAAGAACGTCAGCAGCAGCGTGCGGATGTGGCTGCCATCGACGTCGGCGTCGGTCATCAGAATGATGCGGTGGTAGCGCAGCTTGTCGGGGTTGTACTCGTCCTTGCCGATGCCGGTGCCGAGCGCGGTGATCAGCGTGCCCACTTCGGCCGAGCCGAGCATGCGGTCGAAGCGCGCGCGCTCGACGTTGAGGATCTTGCCCTTGAGCGGGAGGATCGCCTGCGTCTTGCGGTTGCGGCCCTGCTTGGCCGAACCACCTGCCGAGTCACCCTCGACGATGAACAGTTCGCTGAGCGCCGGATCCTTCTCCTGGCAGTCGGCGAGCTTGCCGGGCAGGCCTGCGATATCGAGCGCGCCCTTGCGGCGGGTCAGGTCGCGGGCCTTGCGCGCGGCCTCGCGGGCGCGGGCGGCGTCGACGATCTTGCCGGTGATGGCACGGGCCTCGTGCGGGTGTTCCTGCAGGAACTCCTGCAAACGTGCACCGAACGCGCTCTCAACGACCGGCCTAACCTCGGAACTGACCAGTTTCTCCTTGGTCTGCGAGGAGAAGCTCGGGTCGGGCACCTTCACCGACAGCACGGCGATCATGCCTTCACGCATGTCGTCGCCGGTCAGGGCGATCTTGGCCTGCTTGGCGATGCCGTTCTGTTCGATGTAGTTCGTCAGCGTGCGCGTGAGCGCTGCGCGGAAACCGATCAGGTGGGTACCGCCATCCTTCTGCGGGATGTTGTTGGTGAAGCAGAACATCGTTTCCTGGTAGGAGTCGGTCCACTGCAGGGCGACGTCCACCGTGATGCCGTTCATTTCGCCCGACACCGAGATCACGTTCGGATGCAGCGGGTTCTTCAGCTGCGCCAGGTGCTCGACGAAGGAGGCGATGCCGCCGACATACTCGAAGACGTCACGCTTGCCTTCGCCGCGCTCGTCGGTGAGGGTGATCTTGACGCCGGAATTCAGGAACGACAGCTCGCGCAGACGGCGCGCCAGGATGTCGTAGTGGAATTCGATGTCGGTGAAGATCCCCTTCGCCGGCAGGAAGCGCAGGGTGGTGCCGCGGCGCTCCGAAACTTCGAGCTGCTTGAGCGGGTAGCTCGGCTCGCCCAGCTTGTATTCCTGCTGGTAGTGGTGACCGTCGCGCCAGATGTCGAGCCACAGGTGCTCGGACAGGGCGTTGACCACCGAGACACCGACGCCGTGCAGGCCACCGGAAACCTTGTAGCTGTTGTCGTCGAACTTGCCACCGGCGTGCAGCACGGTGAGGATCACCTCGGCCGCGGAAACGCCTTCTTCCTTGTGGATGTCGACGGGAATGCCGCGGCCGTTGTCGGACACCGAGCAGGAGCCGTCGTTGTGCAGCGTCACGGTGACTTCGTTCGCGTGGCCGGCGAGGGCCTCGTCGATCGAGTTGTCGACCACTTCGAACACCATGTGGTGCAGGCCCGTGCCGTCGTGCACGTCGCCGATGTACATGCCCGGACGCTTGCGCACGGCTTCCAGACCACGAAGAACGGTGATCTTGCTGGAATCGTAGGTCTGGGAAGGTGCGACGGGGACGGTCGGGTCTTGCGAGGGGTCGTGCTCGATATGGGTCATGCGGCAACAGGCTCCGTCGACGCGGCTCGCGGCGGGGCCGGACGCGTCAAGACACATTAGCTATACGTTCCAGGAGTATAGCAGCCGGACCCCAACCACTGGTTGACCGGAGTTCGGGGGTGCTTGGTGACGGCGAGATCGCCAGCAGCTCGCTCCTACGGGAGGAGCGCCCCATGTTCCACGTGGAACCGTCGAACCTCGGCAGAGGCATCGAGACCCGTTGGCGATTCGGTGCCAGTGATGAACACCTGCGCCCCGCAGGCCTGCAGCCGTGTCAGCACGCGCCCCTGATGCTGCCTGTCCAGTTCCGAGGCGAGGTCGTCCAGGGCGACCACGGGCCATTCGCCACGGGCTGCTGCGTGATGCTCTGCCTGCGCCAGCAGAGCCGACAGCGCCGTGAGCTTGGCCTGCCCGCGGGATAGCGCCTCGCGGCCCGGGATCGCGCCAAAGACGATGCGCCAATCCGCCCGATGCGGTCCGACCGAGCTGTATCCGGCGGCCAGGTCGCGATCGCGAGCCAACAGCAGTGCATCCGCGAGCGGAAACTCGTCCCGGCGCCAACCAGGGACGTATTCGAGGCGGCTCGGCCCAAGCGCCGGGGCCAGCTCGGAGAGCAGGGCGGCGAAGCGGGGCTGCAGCTGCTCCAGGTACTGCTCGCGCCGGCGGCTCAGCGGCTCTCCCGCCTCGGCAAGCTCGTGATCCCAGGCGTCGAGCTGGCCATCCCGGGCCCGCGCCTTGAGCAGGGCGTTTCGCTGCTTGAGCGCCCGAGCATATCGACGCCACAGTGGCAGGAAATCTTGTTCCACGTGGAACAATCCCCAATCCAGGTACCGCCGCCGGGACTCGCCGCCACCGGTGATCAGGGCATGGCTTCCCGGCTCGAAGCTGACCACCGCCAACGCAGCGCACAGGTCGCCCAATTGCGAGATCGTCGTACCGTCGAGCCGCCCGGTCCAATCCTGGCCGCTGTGGCGCAGACCGGCCCTGCGGGTCCGCAGCGGTTCGCTGCCTGACACAGACCCGGAAATCATCCGCTCCTGCCATTCCACGAAGACTTCCAGCGCTGGATCGCCATCGCGGATCAACCCATCACGGACCCGGCCCCGGAAGCTGCGGCCGTAGGCCATCAGGTGCAGGGCCTCGAGCACGCTGGTCTTGCCGGCGCCGTTGTCGCCGGTGATCAGGTTGAGGCCTGGGGAAGGATCGAGGCGGAACTCGACGAACCGGCGCAGGTTGCGCAGTTCAAGGCGGGTGACGTGCATTGCGATCAGTTTACCGGTCTGCCGTAGCCCGGGTAAGCGCAGCGCACCCGGGGTCGTGAAGACATGTTCCACGTGGAACACGTGGTGGTGGTGATGCGGGTGTTGTCCTCGGGTGCGGCCTTGGCCTTACCCGGGCTACGCGGCCGCTACGAAAAAGCCCGGCGCTTGGCCGGGCTTTCTGGAATCGACTGCAGTGCGCTGATCAGAGACGCAGCGGCATCACCACGTGGCGGCAGCGATCGTTGGCTGCTTCACGCACCAGCGCAGACGAATTGGCGTCGCGCAGGGCGATCACCACATGCTCGTCCCTCAAGGCGCTCAGCGCATCGAGCAGGTAGTTCACGTTGAAGCCCACGGCCAGGTCGTCGACCTTGGTATCCGCTTCGACTTCTTCCTGAGCCTCTTCCTGCTCCGGGTTGTGCGCGCTGATCTTCAGCTGGCCCGGGGAAACCTCGAGGCGGACGCCGCGGTACTTCTCGTTCGAGAGGATCGCAGCACGCTGCAGCGAAGCACGCAGGACCTCGCGGTCGATGCGGATCTCGCGATCGGCACCGATCGGAATCACAGCCTCGTAGTCCGGGAAGCGGCCGTCGATCAGCTTGCTGGTAAAGGTCACGTCATCGCGCTTCACGCGCAGATGGCCACGGCCCATTTCCAGCTCGAGTTCGCGATCGCCGCCTTCGAGCAGACGCTGCAATTCCTGCACGCCCTTGCGCGGGACGATGATCTGGCGCTTGGTTTGGGCACCGTTCTCCAGCGGCGATTCGCACAGCGCGAGGCGGTGACCGTCGGTGGCCACGCAGCGCAGGCTGGTTTCGCGCAGATCGAACAGCAGGCCGTTGAGGTAGTAGCGAACGTCCTGCTGCGCCATTGCGAAGGCAGTGCGTTCGATCAACTCCTTCAAGGCCGCTTCCGGAACGCGAACGCGCTCGGTGGCTTCGACTTCGTCGATCGACGGGAAGTCGTTCGCCGGCAGGCTCGCCAGGGTGAAGCGCGAACGACCCGCCTGCACCGTGATCTTTTCCGCCGACTGCGAAATGGTGACCTTGCTACCGTCGGGCAGAGCGCGAACGATCTCGAACAGCTTTCGCGCCGGGATCGTGGTTTCGCCGTCCTGGGCATCATCGACCAGGACACGGGACACCATCTCCACTTCCAGGTCGGTACCGGTCAGCGACAGCTGTCCGTCCTTCACCTGGACCAGCAGGTTGGCCAGGACCGGCAAGGTCTGGCGGCGCTCGACAACGTTGACGACCTGAGCGAGCGGCTTGAGAAAGACTTCGCGTTGAAGGCTGAAACGCATGCGGACCCCGTCCCCGTGCCATTACTAAAGATGTGGAATAAATCAAAAGCATGGTGGTGGTGGAGTCGCCGAAAACCCGGGAAAACTGCACCAAGCATTTGATCTATAAGGTTTTTATTGCCTGCGAAACTTCGGTAGAACTACCCCTGCAAGTCCCGGACAAACTGTGGACAACTCTAGCGCACCGGTGAAGGGGGTGAATTGTCCACAAGTTGTGCCCGCAACATACACGGCTTACCCGCAGTGCTTGAGGATAAGTATGTCCCGACCGGAGCAGCTTTGCGCTGCCGCCGGTGCGCGACTTACTCGCTGAGCTTGCGGATCAGCTTGTCCCAGTCTTCGCGCAGCTTGCCGTCGGTCTCCATCAGCGTGCGGATCTGCCGGCAGGCATGCAGCACGGTGGTGTGGTCGCGACCGGCAAACGCGTCGCCGATCTCCGGCAGGCTGTGCTCGGTGAGTTCCTTGGCCAGCGCCATCGCCATCTGCCGCGGACGCGCCAGCGAGCGCGTGCGGCGCTTCGACAGCAGGTCCTTCATCTGCAGGCCGTAGTAGTCGGCGACGGTCTTCTGGATGTTGGGGATGCCGATCGCCTGCTGCTGGGCACGCAGCAGATCGCGCAGCGTCTCCTGGGCGAACTCGACGGTGATGGCGCGGCCGGTGAAGTTGGCACGCGCGGTCAGGGTGTTGAGGGCGCCCTCGAGGTCGCGGACGTTGCTGCGCATCTTCTTGGCGAGCAGGAACGCGACTTCCTCGGGAATGTTGGCGCCGCGCTCGCGCGCCTTCGACAGCACGATCTGGGCGCGCGTCTCGAAGTCCGGCGGCTCGATCGCCACGCTCAGGCCCCAGGCCAGGCGTGACTTCAGGCGCGGCTCCAGGCCCTCGACTTCGCGCGGGTAGCGGTCGCAGGTCAGGATGATCTGCTGCTTGCCGTCGAAGAGCTGGTTGAAGGTGTGGAAGAACTCCTCCTGGGTACGGTCCTTGCCGGCGAAGAACTGGATGTCGTCGATCAGCAGCGCGTCGACCTGCTGGAACTGGCGCTTGAACGCATCCATGGTCTTGTCCTGCAGCGACTTCATCATCGCGCTGAAGAACTGTTCGCTGCGCAGGTACAGCACGCGCATGTTCGGGTTGGCGGCGCGCATGGCATTGCCGGCGGCGAACATCAGGTGGGTCTTGCCCAGGCCGGTGCCGCCGTACAGCAGCAGCGGGTTGTGGGCGCGGTCACCTGGCTTGAGCGATGCTTGCCAGGCGGCGGCGCGGCCGAGCTGGTTGCTGCGGCCCTCGACGAAGTTCTCGAAGCTGTAATGGTTGTCCAGGTGGCCGTTGAACGGCTCCGACGGCACGGCGCGCTGCACGGTGATGGATTCGACCTGCGGCGACGGCATCGCGGCGCGCGGCAATGAGCCGATTTCCAGGCTGACCTCGCCGCTGCCGGCAAAGTAGGTCAGCAGTTCGCGGATCCGGACCAGGTAACGTTCGCGCACGTGCTCGACGACGAACGCGTTGGGCGCGTACAGCACGGTGACATCGTCGCGCTGGGAAGCCTGCAGCGGCTTGAGCCAGGTGTGGACATCTTCGGCCGGCAATTCGGCTTCAAGGCGTTCGAGGCAGCGGGGCCAGGCATCCATCAGGTAGGGCGTCTTCTTCTTGTTGCGG
>DATDBK010000090.1:0-2327 GCA_036524935.1 Lysobacter sp.
AGGCCGCCGACCAGCAGCGACAACAGGGTGATCTCGACCATGCTCTCGAAGCCTTCCCAGATATGGGTGGCGTAGGAGGCGACACCGAACTCGTCGCTGAAGATCGCGCCGAACACACCGGCGATCACCAGCCCCAGGCTCAGCACGATGATCACGTCGACGCCGGCCAGCGCCAGCCCGAGCACGATCAGGTACGGCACGATCAGCCACGGCGAGACCGGATCCAGCGGCTGCACCGGCGCCGTATCGGCCACCAGGCCCAGCACGATCACGGTGAGCACCGCTGCCGGCAGCGCCAGCTTGAGGTTCTCGCGGAACTTGTCGCGCATGCTGCAACCCTGGGTGCGGCTGGCGACGATGGCGGTATCGGAGATGACCGACAGGTTGTCGCCAAACGTCGCACCACCGATCACCGCACCGAGCACCAGCGCGCGGTCCAGGCCGGACGCGTCGGACACGCCCAGCGCGATCGGCGCCACCGCGGCGATCGTGCCCATCGAGGTGCCCAGCGACAGCGAGATGAAGCCGGCGACGACGAACAGGCCCGGCAGCAGCAGTGCCGGATGCACGTGGCCGATGCCGAGCGCGACGATCGCGTCGACGGCCCCGATCGCCTTGGACACCTCGACGAAGCCACCGGCGAGCAGGAAGATCAGGCACATCAGCACCACGTTGTGGTCGCCCATGCCCGACAGCAGCGTCTCCAGCGGCTTCAGGCCGCGCCGCCAGGCGATGAACGCCGCCAGCGCCAGCGCGGGCAGGATCGCCACGGGCGCACGCAGCTGATAGAAGCCCATCGCCTCGCCGTGCGTCGTGTAATACAGGCCCGCACCGAAGAACAGCGCCAGGAACAGCAGGAGCGGCGCCAGCGCCACAGCGCTTGGACGGACCGAATCGTTCATCTTTCTATCCGGATGGATTTATAAGCCTGCGGATTTTGCAGTGCAGCACGCCCCCTGTCGAGTGCATGGACGGAACGGTGGCGACGCATACGTGCATCACCGACCCCGCGTGCGCCCAGCTAGCCCGGGCAGCTCGACCGTGGGCGACCGAAGACCGGGAAATGAAACACCGGAGCGTCGTTCGCCGGGCCGGGGATTGCGCAGCAGCGGGCCATGGATGGCCCGCGCCCCGCATCGGCCATGGATGGCCGATTAAGGGGCTGCGCAATACCCGGCCCGGCGGACGACGCCCTTCCGCAGCCGGCCTCCCAAACGAAACCAGCCCCCCCAAACGAAAACGGGGCGCCCAATAGGCGCCCCGTCCCGAAAACAAACACTGCAGATCAGACCCGGCTGGCAATCGCCTTGGCAAACGACATCGTGTTGCCGCTGCCACCCAGGTCAGGGGTCAGCGAATCCTTCGCCTCGAGCGTGGCGATGATCGCCGCGCGCAGGCGGCTCGCCTTCTCCGGCTGGCCGAGGTGATCGAGCATCTGCGCCGCGCCGAGCAACAGCGCGCACGGATTGGCCTTGCCCTGCCCCGCGATGTCGGGAGCGGTGCCGTGCACCGCCTCGAAGATCGCCGCGTCGGTGCCGATGTTGGCGCCCGGCGCCAGGCCTAGGCCGCCTACCAGACCGGCGCACAGGTCGGAAATGATGTCGCCGAACAGATTGGTGGTGACGATGATGTCGAACTGCTCCGGACGCATCACCAGCTGCATGCAGGTGTTGTCCACGATCATCTCGTTGCACTCGATGTCCGGGTATTCCGCCGCCACCGCACGCGCCGTCTTGAGGAACAGGCCCGACGTCGACTTGAGGATGTTGGCCTTGTGCACCACCGTGACCTTCTTGCGGCCGGTCTTGCGGGCCAGCTCGAAGGCGTAGCGCACGATGCGCTCGGAACCCCGACGGGTGACCTTCTGCGTGAGCATGGCGACTTCGCCGTCTTCCGAGACCGTCTGGCCCTCGCCGATGTAGGCGCCTTCGGTGTTCTCGCGAACCGTGATCAGGTCGACGCCGGTCGGGAAGCGCGACTTCGTGTTCGGGAACGACTTGGCCGGACGCACGTTGGCGTACAGGTCGAAGCGCTTGCGCAGCTCGACGTTGATCGAGCTGAAGCCCTCGCCGACCGGCGTGGTCAGCGGGCTCTTGAGCGCGACGCGGGTCTTGCGGATGGAGTCCATCGTCGCCTGCGGCAGCAGCTCGCCGTGCTTTTCGAGCGCGACCAGGCCGGCGTCGGCGAATTCGTACTGCAGTCCGACATCCATCGTGTCGAGCACGTGCAGGGTGGCGTCCATGATTTCCGGGCCGATACCGTCGCCACGGATGACCGTGATGGTCTGCGTCATAGGGGATTTCTTCCAGGCTGATGGGCGCCCTGCG
>DATDBK010000091.1:0-11971 GCA_036524935.1 Lysobacter sp.
CGTCACCTTCGACGCGTGCCCACTCGTGGGACTTCATGAACTTCAGATCGCCGGGAATTTCACTCATGACTGGCCTCGAACTCTACGGGGGCTGCTTGGGGACGGCGCCTAGTTTACCGACGCCGAAGGAACATGCGAGAGGTGGGAGACGAACGGATCGGCCCGGCCAGAATCATGCCGGGTCGACGCGGTAAGGCGCTCGCCGGCTCAGCAGCGCCTCACGCAGGTCGTCGATGCGGTCCTGTCCCCAGAACGGTTCGCCATTGAGCACGTAACCGGGCAGGCCCGGCAGGTCGGCGGCGATCGCCTCGGCGGTGTTGCGCGCATAGATGGCGTCGACCGCGTCCTGCGCCGCCAGCGCCATCACCTGCCCGGCGTCGAAGCCCTGCGCGCCGAGCAGCCGTGCAATCACCTGCGGATCGGCCAGATCCTGATCCTCCGCCCACAGCGCGCGGAAGGCGGCGTCGGCGTAGTCGGCAGGATCGTCCCCGGCTTCCACCAGCGCGATCGCGCAGCGATCGGCCAGGGCGATGTCGACCGGCCAGAACTTCGGCTGCAGGTTCAGTGGCAAGCCGCGCCTTGCGCGCCAGCGTTGCAGCTCGACCAGGCGGTAGCGCTGCCGCGCCGGTGCGCGCTTGCCCAGCGGCAGGCCGCCGTTGGCGTCGAACAGATCGAAGATCCGGATCGGCCGGTGCACCAGCGTGGCGCCGGTTTCCAGCGCGGCCTGGCGAACCGCCGCATGCCCGAACCAGGCATACGGCGAGATCAGGCTGTAGTAATAGGTGACGGTCGGGCTCATCGGCTCATGCCTCCTGGCGGCTCAGCCGAGCACGCCGTCCTGGGCCTTGCCGTCGCGCACGAACGGGAACTTGATCACCCGCACCGGCACTTCCTTGCCGCGGATGTCGACGCGGACGTTGCCGGCGGTGCCGAGCGGAATGTCGCCGGCCGGGACGCGGGCGAATGCGATCGCCTTGCCCAGCGTCGGCGAGAACGTGCCCGACAGGATCTCGCCTTCACCGTTGTCGGTCAGCACCTTCTGGCCGTGGCGCAGCACGCCCTTCTCGTCCATCACCAGGCCGATCATCTGGCGCGGCGCGCCGGCGGCCTTCTGCGCCTCGAGCACGTTGCGGCCGATGAAGTCACGGCCTTCATCGAGCGCCACCGTCCAGGCCAGCGCGGCTTCGTACGGCGACACGTCGTCGTCCATGTCCTGACCGTAGAGATTCATGCCGGCCTCCAGGCGCAGCGTGTCGCGCGCGCCGAGGCCGGCCGGCGTCACGCCTGCGGCGAGCAGCTCATTCCAGAAGGCGACGGTCTGCGCCTCCGGCACGACGACCTCGAAGCCATCCTCACCGGTGTAGCCGGTGCGGGCGACGAACACATCCGTGCCGCCCTGCGTGCGCGCTTCAGCGGCGGCGAACTTGCCAAGCTTCGCGACGGCGGCACGATCTTCCTCGCGCAGCAGGCCGAGCACCTTCTCGCGCGCGGTCGGGCCCTGCACGGCGATCATGCCGAACTCGGGGCGCTCGCTGACCTTCACGTCGAACGCCTTCGCCTGCTCGGTGATCCACGCCAGGTCCTTGTCGCGCGTGGCGGCATTGACCACCAGGCGGAAGAAGTCCTCGCTGCGGAAATAGATGATCAGGTCGTCGATGACGCCACCCTGCGGGTTGAGCATGCAGGTGTACAGCGCCTTGCCCGGCACCTTGAGCTTGTCGACGGAGTTGGCGACCAGGCGGCGCAGGAACTCGCGCACGCGCGCGCCGTTCAGATCGACGACGGTCATGTGGCTGACGTCGAACATGCCGGCGTCGCTGCGGACCAGGTGGTGTTCCTCGATCTGCGACCCGTAGTGGATCGGCATGTCCCAGCCGCCGAAGTCGACCATCTTGGCGCCGAGGGCGCGGTGGGTGTCGTTGAGGATCGTCTTCTGGGTCATGGCGCGGGGGTCTGTCAGGGGGCGAGCCGGCAATTATCACACTGCAGCCGGGCGCCTGCAGACCATGCTGCAGGGAATGGTGGCGGGCTTGCCGCCCCCTCCCGCGGGTCTACTCGGTGGACCCTTCGTTGTAGCAGCGCACCCGGCCCGGGTTGACCCGGAGGAACTTGCCGGTGGCGCGGTCAAGGCGCATGGACCAGCGCGTGGCCGGCAGCATCTCGAGCTCCGCCGCATGCACCATGCCGGTATCGATGATGGCGACGAGACCGGCATCGTCGACGCCGTCGCGCTGGCAGGTGGCGATGACCACCAGCTCGTCCCGTCGCAGGATGGGGTATGGCACCGCATCGGTGATGCGCCAGCGCGGCTCGTCGCCGACGCGGTCGACGAATTCCGCGGCCAGCAATTTCAGCGTGCGGTCGTCGGCATCGTCGAGGGTGGCGATGCTGCGCGCGCAGACTTGGCCAGGCTCGCTGCCGGAACCGACGCAACTGCCGGTGTTCGACTTCAGGCCATCCGGGAAAGGCGGGACGATCGAGCCGATCAGGCCCGGCCCGGCCGCCGACGCCGACGCGGCGATCGCTGCTGCGGTGATGCACGACATCGCGAGCAGTGACGATCGGCGCATGTCGGTGCTCAGCCTGCGGGCTCGACCTGCAGGCTCATGCCGCGGCTGGCGATGATGCGGACGGCGGCGCCTGCGGGCAGGTCGGGGCCTGTCACCTCCCAGTACGCGTCGGCAATCTGCACGCGACCGTGACCGTTGACGATGCTCTGCTCGAGCGGCACCACGCGGCCGACCAGGGTTTCGGCACGGCGATTGAGCGTGGGCTGGTCGCTGTTGCGCTCGCGGCCGCGGAACCAGGCACGGTAGACCTGGATGGACGCGAAGCTGAGCACGACGAACGCCGCGACCTGGGCCAGCACCGGAATGTCCGGCACCAGCAACACGATCGCGAACACGACCGCGGCGGCGAAGCCCAGCCACAGCATGAATGCTCCCGGCGCCAGTGCTTCGGCCGCGAACAGCAGCAACGCCACGACGGCCCAGGAGAACACGTGCCAGTTGAGGGACATTCCCCACTGCATGGCGATCAGCCTCCCACGCGCGGCGGCGGCGGTGCAGCGGGGCCGCGCAGTTGCGGGCGATCGAGCGCCTCCTTGGCGAGCTCGGCGATGCCGGCCAGCGAGCCGATCACGCCCGCCGATTCCATCGGCATCATCACGAACTTCTGGTTCGGCGCCTCGGCCAGCGCCTTGAACGCTTCGATGTACTTCTGCGCGACGAAGTAGTTGATCGCCTGCACGTTGCCCTGCGCGATCGCGGTGGAGACCAGTTCGGTCGCCTTGGCTTCGGCCTGGGCCAGGCGCTCGCGCGCCTCGGCTTCGCGGAACGCGGCTTCCTTGTTGCCTTCGGCTTCGAGGATCACCGACTGCTTCTCGCCTTCGGCCTTGAGGATCGCGGCCTGGCGGAAGCCCTCGGCCTCGAGGATGTTGGCGCGCTTTTCGCGCTCGGCCTTCATCTGCCGTGCCATCGAGTCGACCAGGTCGCGCGGCGGCTGGATGTCCTTGAGCTCGATGCGGTTGACCTTCAGACCCCACGGATGGGTTGCCGCATCGACCGCCACCAGCACCTTGGTGTTGATCTCGTCGCGCTTGGACAGCGATTCGTCCAGGTCCATCGAACCGATCGCGGTGCGGATGTTGGTCATCACCAGGTTGAGGATGGCGATTTCGAGCGTGGCCACTTCGTAGGCCGCCTTGGCGGCATCGAGCACCTGGAAATAGACCACGCCATCGACCTTGACGACGGCGTTGTCCTTGGTGATCACGTCCTGGCTGGGGACGTCCATCACCTGCTCTATCATGTTTATCTTGCGACCGACGCCGTAGACGATCGGGATCAGGAAGTGCAGGCCGGGATCCATCGTATGGGTGTACTTGCCGAAACGCTCGACCGTCCATTGATACCCCTGCGGCACCATCCGCACGGTCTTGAACAGCACCACCACGCCCGCCAGCAACAGCACCAAGGCCAGAATCGATCCCATGCTTTCCCCTCCCTGTCGATGGGCCGAGTATAGGCCCAGAGCCCGCAAGCCAAGGCCGGGCGCCGGCAGGCTGCGACGGTTTGGCCGGTAGCCGCATCCAGACCAGTGACATGCCACTGAACCCGATCCCTGCCAGCGCGACCGCCACCGCCCCTTCGCCCCTGGCGACGGCTCCTCCGCGCAGCAGTTTCGCCATCGACGTGCCCGACGCGCTGCTGGCACGGGCGCGGGCTGGCGACCGCCCGGCGTTCGAACAGATCTACCGCTGGTTCGAACGGCCGGTGTTCAACCTGGCGCTGCGCATCCTTGGTGGCGCCCACGGCGGCGATCGCGACGAGGCGGCGGAAGTGCTGCAGGAAACAATGCTCAAGGTGTACGGCAAGCTCGGCGAGTTTCGCGGCAATGGCAGCCCGTTCTGGGGCTGGCTGCGGCAGATCGCGGTCAACGAGGCACTGATGCGCCTGCGCAGCCGGCGCCGCCACGTCCACGACGTGCCGCTGGACGGCGACGACCTGGTCATGGACCCGGGTCCGATGCCGAGCGCGGCCGCCGATGCCGCGGCACTGGGTCGCGCCCTCGCCCTGTTGCCGACCACCACCCGCAGCGTGCTGTGGCTGTATCACGCCGAGGGCTACACGCACGAGGAGATCGCGGCACTGATGCAGCGCACGCCGAGCTTCTCGAAATCACAGCTTGCGCGCGGCGGACGCCGCCTGCGCGAACTGCTCGAACCCGATCAAAGTGGAATGAACCAGGAGAAGGCACGTGCCTGACCGCCCCGATGTCCCGGTCCCTCGCGACTGGAATGAAGCTTTCGCCGCGCTGCCGCTGGAATCGCCCGGCAACGATGAATGGCAGCGCCTGACGCGCGCGCTCGATGGCGCGGCGGCCCGTCCGACATCGCTCGCGGACGCCCGCCCGATGCGCCGACGGACACGCTGGCCGCTCTGGCTCGCGACTGCCGCAGCGGTGTCGGCGGTGGCGCTGGTTCCGCTGCTGCGCCAGAACGAAACCTCCGTGCAGCCTGATGCGACGCGGGTTGCGGACGTTGCCACACACGCACCGACAGGCGTGCCGGCGACGGCGACGAGCGACGCATCCCTTGCGATCTCTGCGCCGCAATCGACCATCGCACCGGCTGCCGTCGCATCGGCGCAGCCGGGCGAGCGCACCGCGGCCCGACGCAAGCCGGTCGGAACGCCGACACGCAAGCCGGCACCGGTGGCCACGCCACAGCCCATGCGCCGCGACAACGGCACCCGCGTCGCCGACGTCGATGCAGCGCCGGCAGACACTGCCCCCGCCGCGACGAAGACAGCGGTCGATCCTTCCACCACCGGCATTGCCGACAGCGCCGTCGCGATCCAGTCGCTGCAGGCGCAGTCCGCGCAGTTGGAGGCGCTCGTCGCCCTCGCCCGCGACGAACGCGTCTCGTCCGCCAGCGGCGCGGCCCTGGGCGTCGAGCTGGACGGACGCATCGGCCGCATCGATGCCTCCCTGTCCCAGCCGGGCCTGTCCGACGCCGAGCGCGCCGGCCTGTGGCAACAACGCGTCCAGGCCATGCGCGAGCTGGCCGGCATAGAAACCACCCAGCGCTTGCTCGTTACCCAGGGCGAGCGCTACGACGGTGCCCTGGTCAGCGTCGACTGACCTCCCCATCCATTGCAGGACCCATGACCATGACGTCGTCCATCCATTCCGCAACACCCAGGTCCGGCAAGCGCACGAAGCGCACGCGCGGGAGGCTGTTCAAACCCACCTTGCTGGCGGCATCGATCGGACTGCTGTTCGCGTTCGTCGCGGTCGCACAGACGGCCACCCCCGGCGCAGACGCCGCCAAGGCGCGCGAGCTGGCAGCGGCGCGCGAAGAGCTCAGGAGCGCCGCCAAGCGCGTGGCCGAGCTCTCGGGCGAGTCCGACATGGCCAGGCAGATGATCTACGACCGCCAGTTCGAACGGCGTCCGGTGATTGGCGTGGTGCTGGCGCCGGAGGCAAAGTCCGGTGTGCGCATCGCGGCGGTAACGCCCGACAGTGCGGCAGCCAAGGCCGGCGTGCGCAGTGGCGACCTGCTGACCAGCATCAACAGCAAGCCGATCACGGGCAAGGACAGCGAGCAGCGCCTGGCGGCAGCGCGCGTGCAGTTGCGCGACCTCGACACGGACTCGGCGGTGACGCTGGGCTACGAGCGCGACGGCAAGGTCGCTTCGGCGAAGGTGACGCCGCAGATCGGCGAGCGTGTGTGGTTGATGAGCGACGGCAACGGTGTGTTCGCTGGCCGCGGCGGCATGGACGGCCCGCTGATGTGGACACCCGATGGCAAGGGCGGCCAGCCGCGCCCGATGCCTTCACCGCTGGTGTCGCCGCAGGTGCGCACCGAGATCGTGCGGATGGGCCCGATGGGCGATTGCAGGGACGAGGACTGCCGCCTGCCGATGCTGGCCGAGGCCTTCCGCTGGAGCGGCCTGAACCTGGCCACCGTCGATGGCCAGCTCGGTCGCTACTTCGGCACCGACCATGGCGTGCTGGTGGTCAGCACCGGTCCGGAGCTGGCCGGCCTGCAGGCCGGTGACGTGATCCAGCGCATCGACGGCAAGGAAGTGAAGTCGCCGCGCGAAGCGATGATGGCCCTGCGCGACAAGCCTGCCGACAGCAAGGTCGGGGTGACCTACCTGCGCGATCGCAAGAGCACGACGGCGCAGATCACCGTGCCCAGGACCGCCATGCTGCGGCTGCCGCCGGTGCCGCCTGCACCGCCTGCTCCGCCGAAGGCGCCGGCGGCGCCGAAGTCGCCTGCTCCGCCCGCACCACCGGCACCGCCACAGGCGCTGGAGATGCCCGCACCGCCTGCGCCGCCGGTGGCGCCCGCACCGCCGGCACCACCGACGTTCTCGGTGCTGCTATAGAAACGAGAGACGGCGCCGCGAGGCGCCGTCTCCTTTTCACGTGGGCAAGTGCGCGAGCCGCCTCAGAGTTGCGCCGGCTCGACCCACTTGCTGAATACCGCGTCGATCTTGCCGTCGCTCACCTTCTTGCCTTCCTCCAGCTGCGAGGCCTGCTCGAACAGCGGCACGATCATCGCCATGCCGTCTATCTTCGTCTTCAGGTGCGCGCCCGGCGCCTTGCCGAGGAATCCGTCCCAGCGCGCGCGAACCCTCGCCCAGTAACCGTTGGTCGCGTCCCAGTACTTGTAGGCCGGGGCGAAGTCGACCTCGATGGTCTTCTGGTAATCGTTGAAGCCGAATTCGCGCGCGAGTTCGACCTGGCTGCCATCGGGCTTGCGCAGCACCTTGGTGTTGAACTGCTCGTGGGTCCAGCCGTTCGGCGTCAGGGTGTGGCGGTTGATCGCGCTGATCGCGTTGTAATCACTGCGCTTGGTGTACTCGCGACGCGGCAGCGGACGCCAGCTCAGGTCGCTGGTCCAGGTCGCCACGCCGTTGTCGTACTTCCACGCTCCGGTTCCACAGTAACGCGGCGCGTCGCTGACTTCGTACACGCACTGGGTCCAGGCACCGCGGGTAAGGTCAGCCGCAACCGGCCGCACCTGCCAGGTCTGGTCGGCGCTGAACTCGAAACGCGTCGCGGCTTCGAAGGTCCAGTCCTGGCGCCAGTGCTTGGTGACGTGGCCACTCTTCTCGTCGACCAGGATGTGCTGCAGCACCACCTTCGTCGGCGTGTCCTCGACCACGATCACCACTTCGTTGCCGCCGCTGCGCATCGCCGGGTGGCGCTCGTAGCCCGGTTGCAGCAGCACGGTTTCGTCGAAGGCGAAGTCGACGATGTACTCGCCCTTCATGGCAAGGATCGAGGCGCGGTCGCGCGCGGTGTCGGTTGCCGCCGGTGCGGCCATCGCCTGCATCGGCAGGATGGACAGGAGGGATAGCAGAAGAAGGTGCGGGCGCAGGGTCATGGCTGGCTCGAGGTGACGACGGGAAAGGGTTGCTGCATGGGACGGCTGCATCACCAGCTCACGCTCAGGCTGACGCCGACGTTGCGGCCCGGGCTGGTATAGCGGTCGAGCACGGGGCTGGTGGCCGGCTGGATGCCGGCGATCGTGCCGGACTCCCAGTACTTGCGATCGGCGAGGTTGAACACGCCGGCGTTGAACTCCGCGCCGGGCGCGAAGGCCCAGTGCGCCATCAGGTCGAACACGCCATAGCCCGGCGTCTCGAAGCGGCCCGGCTGCGGAAGCTCGTCGTCGCGACCGGCGAAGCGACCCGCCAGCTCGACACCCCAGCTGTCGCGGTCGTAGGCCACGCCCAGCGTTGCCCGCAGCGGATCGATCGACTCCAGTGGCGTGCCGGTGTCGCGGTCCTCGCCCTTCGACCATGCTGCCGATCCGCGCAACGACCAGCCCGCCATCGCCTCCGACAAAACGCCGAGGTCGACACCGGCGCGCGCCTCCGCGCCGTAAATCTCGGCGTTGGCGATGTTCTGCGACTGGAACACCGTCAGCCCCTGCGCATTGATGCCGGTGTCGCGCAGCGATTCGATGAAGTCGTCGTAACGGTTGTAGTAAGTGGAGAACTCCGCGTACACGGCGTCATTGGAGAAACGGACGCCGAACTCGACGCCATCGCTGGTTTCCGGCTTGAGGTCCGGATTGGGAATCGCGGTGTAGCCGAACTGCAGGTTGGTAAAGCCGAGGTTGACGTCGTTGTACGGTGGTGCGCGGAAGCCGTGCTGGTAACCACCGAACAGCGACCAGTCCGCGGTGAAGTGCCAGACCGCGCCGAGCTTTGGCGAGACGCTGGTCTCGGTCAGCTCGGTGACCGCCAGGCCCGGATTGTCGGCCGCGTAGATCGCATCGAAGTCGGAGTCGAGCTGGTAATGGTCGACGCGCACCGCCGGGATCAGGCGGAATGCACCGTCGGCGAAGGAAATCTCATCCTGCACGTAGAGCGCGGCCAGCGTGGTGGTGCTGGTCGGGAAATCACGGACCGGGAAAACGTCGGGCAGGATCGCGTTGGTGACGACGCCGGTGGTCAGGTTGGTCGAGCGACCGTCGCGCTTCTGCTTGAAGTCGGTGTAGGCGTACTCGAAGCCGTAGGTCAGGCTGTGATCGACATTGCCACTGACGAAATCCTTGTGCAGCACCGCCTCGACACCGACCAGGCGCTGGTCGAAGTTGAACTCGCGCTCGCGGCGGGTCGGGTTGCTCACGCGGCCGGTGCTGGCGACGGTTTCGCGCAGCTCCTGCGTCTGTTGCGTGGTCTCGCTGTCCTGGCGGTAGATCTGCCACTGCAGCGAGTCGACCAGCGCCGAATCGATCGAATCGATTTCATGCGCGAACGAAACACGGGCCCGCGTCTGCTTGTCGTCGCCGATCAGCGAGGTCGTGCGTGTGCGCGATGCGTTCGGTGGCGAGCCCGGCGGCAGCGCTGCCAGCACGCGCGAGGTCAGCACGTCGGTATCGACCTGGTCCTCGTTGCCTTCGACGGTGAGCTTGAAGCGCTGGTTCTCGCTGGGCGCGTACACCAGCTTGGTCAGCAGGCTGCGGCCGTCGTAGTCCTGCGGATTGGCGGCGGTGCGACTGGCGCCGTCGCTGCTGTCCTCGCCCATGTTCTCCGTTTCCTGGCCCTGGTGGTGGTTGAGCACCACCAGGCCCGACCAGCGATCGCCTCCGAAGGCTGCGGTCGCGGAACCGAACAGGCCATCGTCCGCTCCCTCATAACCAAGCTTGAAACCAAAGTAGGCGTCCTTGCCCTCCTCCAGGTAATCGGAGGGATCCTTGGTCTCGAAGGCGACCACGCCGCCGAGCGCGTCCGAGCCGTACAGCGCGCTGCCCGGGCCGCGTACGACTTCCACGCGCCTGAGCGTGTCGAGGTCGACGAAGTTGCGGTTGGCGTTGGAGAAGGCGCCGATCGAGAACGAATCCGGGACCGCGATGCCGTCGGTCTCGATGCGCACGCGATTGCCGCCCAGTCCGCGGATGCGGATGTCGCCCAGGCCGAAGCGGCCGGTGCCGGTGGTGACGGTGATGCCCGGCTCGTAGCGGAACAGGTCCTTGAGGTTGCGCACCAGCTTGCGGTCCATCTGCTCGCGATCGATGGCGGTGACCACCGACGGGACGTCATCGAGCGCCCGCTCGGTGCGGGTGGCGCTGACGACGATGCGATCGAACTCGGTGGCGGCGCCGGCGGCAGCGGCGGCCCCGGTCGCTGCCGTGGAAGTGGCAGCGGCGTTGTCAGCGGCACGGACATGGGCTGGCAGCGCCAGCATCAGAGCAATGGCGAGGGTACTGGGAACGGGATGCATGGACGGACTCGAGGTGATGGTCGAGGCGTGCTGGCAGCCGTTCGAGCGGCGAGCTTGCGGGCCCTGGAGAGAGACGTTGAATAGAGAGCGGCAGCCGTCCTGGCAGTCCGCCTTCGCGTGCCACCCTCCCCAGGGCGGCAACGCGGATTGACGCCGCGTCCGGGTGCCCGGGCGCGGCGATCGCGGGTTCTTTACTTGGTCAGGATCAGCTTGTCGTTGCGCGTATGGCGCAGGCGATAGACCTCGTCGCCATGGCGGATGAGGACTTCGCGGCCGCCGCGCAGGAGATCGTCACTCTCGACGAGCGAGGTGGACAAGGTCAGGCCCGACGCGGCAAGCGCGATCGACGGGGCAATCGGCGAGGCGATCGGCGGCAGGGCGTGGTCGGAACGTGGCTTCAGCTGCAGCAGTGGTTGGCGCAGAGACATGTTCGTGGCTCGGTCGGGGTGACGGCTTCGATGATAATGATTCTCATTACCGAGTCAACACCCCGCCCGACCCGCCTGTCGCTCAGCGCACCGCGGCTTCCACGCGCTGCCAGTCGCCTTCCTGCACGCGCTCGGCCAGCTCCAGCGCTTCCAGGTTCTGCAGCAGCTGCTCCGGCCGGCTCGCACCGAGGATCACGCTCGACACGTGCGGGTTGCGCAGGCACCACGCGATCGCGAGCGGCGCTGGCGCCACGCCCAGGTCCCGGGCCAGGTCGACGAAGCGGCGGGCCCGTTCGACCCGGCCATCGACTTCGCCGCCCAGCACGCTGCGCTGCAGCCAGCCCAGGCCCTCGCGGCCCAGTCGCGCTTCGGCCGGCACGCCGTCGTTGTACTTGCCGGTCAGCAGGCCCGACGCCAGCGGCGACCAGATCGTCGTGCCGAGGCCGAGTTCGGCATAGAGCGGCGCGTATTCGAGCTCGACGCGCTCGCGATGGAGCAGGTTGTACTGCGGCTGCTCCATCGTCGGCGCGGTCAGGTGCTGCGCGCGGGCGATCTTGTGCGCCTCGCGGATCTGCGCCGCGGTCCACTCCGACGTGCCCCAGTACAGGACCTTGCCCTGGACGACCAACGCATCCATCGCCCGCACCGTTTCCTCGATCGGCGTGTCCGGGTCGGGGCGGTGGCAGTAGAAGAGATCGAGATAGTCCACGCGCAGGCGCTTGAGCGCGGCGTGGCAGGCGTCGGTCACGTGCTTGCGCGACAACCCCTTCTGGGTAGGCCGCGCCTCCGTGGCGGAACCGAAGAAGGCCTTGCTCGATACGCAGAAGCCATCGCGCGGCAGGCGCAGGTCGGCGATGACATCACCCATCACCTTCTCGGCCTCGCCGTTGGCGTAGACCTCGGCGTTGTCGAAGAAGTTGATGCCGTTGTCCCAGGCCGCGGCGATCAGATCGCGCGCGGTCGAGCGGCCGATCTGCGAGCCGAACGTCAGCCAGGCACCGAAGGACAAGGCCGACAGCTGCAGGCCGGAAGAACCGAGGCGGCGGTAATGCATGGGGGACACTCCTGAATTAGCGGGCGCGATTGATCGGGCGCGATGCCGCGGGTCCGGCCTTCGGCCCGGCCCGGGCCGGGCCGCGAACAAGGTGTTCAGTCTAACGACGTGCCCCGCCGCTGGCGGGTCTGTACAATGCGCGCCATCCCTCCTCCGGGGAGTAGCCCTCCGGCAGCCGTCACTGCGACGACCTGCCGGGACCTGCGTCAACACACTTGGCCCACAGGCCATGGCGCAGGAG
>DATDBK010000092.1:0-10828 GCA_036524935.1 Lysobacter sp.
CCGGCTCAGACTTGTCTGACTGATACAATTCCGAGTCTTTGCTCGGACTTTTGCGTCGCGACCACCCGTCGCGAGGCATGGTTACGGGCGTCCGCAGCCACCCCCGCGCCCCCCGGCGCGCCGGAGCCACGCATGACCAGCACCGCCGAACTCAGCTCGCCGTCCTCGGCGAACACCGCGCTTACCAACTCGGTGCTCGATACCGACTACTCGCTCGAGCACAAGTACAGCCGCGAACAGGGCCGCATTTATCTGAGCGGTGTCCAGGCGCTGGTGCGCCTGCCGCTGATGCAGCGCCTGCGCGACCAGGCCGCTGGCCTCAATACGGCCGGTTTCATCTCCGGCTACCGCGGCAGCCCGCTGGGCGGCTTCGACCTGGAACTGTGGCGCGCCCGCAAGCACCTGGAAGCGGCCGGCGTGAAGTTCACCCCGGGCCTCAACGAGGATCTCGGCGCGACCATGGTCTGGGGCACGCAGCAGACCAACCTGTTCCCCGGCGCCAAGGTCGAAGGCGTGTACGGCATGTGGTACGGCAAGGGCCCGGGCGTGGACCGCACCGGTGACGTGTTCAAGCACGCCAATGCCGCCGGCACCTCGAGGTTCGGTGGCGTCCTCGCGCTGGCCGCCGACGACCACGCTTGCCGCTCGTCGACGCTGCCGCACGGCTCGGAAGACGAGTTCGTCAGCGCGATGATGCCGATCCTCAACCCGGCCGGTGTCCAGGACATCCTCGACATGGGCGTGATCGGCTGGGCGATGTCGCGCTACACCGGTCGCTGGGTCGGCTTCAAGACGATCGCCGAGACGGTGGAGTCGTCAGCCTCCATCGACGTCAACCCGCTGTCGCTCCAGATCGTCACCCCGGACGATTTCGAGATGCCGGTCGGCGGCCTCAACATCCGCTGGCCCGATCCGCCGATGGACCAGGAAATGCGCCTGCACCGCTATGCGGTCAAGGCTGCGCAGGCGTTCGCCCGCGCCAACGGCATCGACCGCACGATCATTGATTCGCCGCACGCACGACTGGGCATCGTCACCACCGGCAAGTCCTACCTCGACGTGCTGCAGGCGCTGGAATACCTGGGCCTGGACGAGGACGCCTGCGCCGACCTCGGCATCCGCGTCTACAAGGTCGGCATGACCTGGCCGCTGGAGCCGGTTGGCATCACCCGCTTCGCGCAGGGACTCGAGGACATCGTCGTCGTCGAGGAAAAGCGCGCCTTCATCGAGCGCCAGATGAAGGAGTACATGTACAACTGGAGCGGCCAGCGTCCGTCGATCGTCGGCAAGTACGACGAACAGGGCGAGTGGATCCTGCCGTCCACGGGCGAGCTGACCCCGGCGACCATCGCCGGCGTGATCGGCCGCCGCATCCAGCGATTCCACAACAGCGAGCACATCGAGAACGTGCTGCGCTGGATGGCCGAGAAGGAATCCGAGCTGGCCCTGCCGCGCGCGCAGTTCCCGCGCGTGCCGCATTACTGCTCCGGCTGCCCGCATAACACATCGACTGTGGTGCCGGAAGGTTCGCGCGCGCTCGGCGGCATCGGTTGCCATTACATGGTGACCTGGATGGACCGCAGCACCGACACCTTCACCCACATGGGCGGCGAAGGCGTGACCTGGTCGGGCCAGGCGCAGTTCACCGAGACCGAGCACGTCTTCCAGAACCTCGGCGACGGCACCTACTTCCATTCCGGCTCGCTGGCGATCCGCCAGTCGGTCGCGACCGGCGTCAACATCACCTACAAGATCCTCTACAACGACGCGGTCGCGATGACCGGTGGCCAGCCGGTCGACGGCACCCTGTCGGTGCCGCAGATCGCCCACCAGGTGCGTTCGGAAGGCGTGCAGACCATCGTGCTGGTGTCGGACGACATCGCCAAGTGGAACAAGCGCGAGATCTTCCCGTCCGATGTCGAGTTCTTCGATCGCAAGGAACTGGACAACGTCCAGAAGCGCCTGCGCGAAGTGAAGGGCACCAGCGTCCTGATCTACGACCAGACCTGCGCGACCGAAAAGCGTCGCCGCCGCAAGCGCGGCAAGATGGTCGACCCGCAGAAGCGCGTGATGGTCAACTCGCTGGTCTGCGAAGGCTGCGGCGACTGCGGCAAGAAGTCGTTCTGCGTGTCGGTGCTGCCGAAGGAAACCGAGTTCGGCCGCAAGCGCGAGATTGACCAGTCGAACTGCAACAAGGATTACTCCTGCGTCAACGGCTTCTGCCCGAGCTTCGTGACGGTGGAAGGCGGTGGCCTGCGCAAGAAGAAAAGCAGTGGCGCGAAGCACCGCCTGAGCGACCTGCCGATGCCGCAGCTGCCGTCGCTCGACCAGCCCTGGAACATCCTGATCACCGGCGTTGGCGGCACCGGCGTGGTCACCATCGGCGCGCTGCTCGGCATGGCCGGCCACCTCGAAGGCAAGGGTGCGAGCGTGCTCGACCAGACCGGCCTGGCTCAGAAGGGCGGCGCGGTCACCACCCACATCCGCATCGCCCGCACGCCGGCCGACATCCATGCCGTGCGCATCGCCGCCGGCGAAGCCGACCTGGTGCTGGGCTGCGACATGGTCGTCGTCAACGACTACTGGGCGCTGTCGAAGGTTCGCGCCGGCCGCAGCGCGGTCGTGCTCAACAGCTACGAGGCGATGCCGGGTACGTTCACGACGCGTCCGGACATGCAGTTCCCGGCGACCGACATCATCGCCGCGGTCAAGGTCGCGCTCGGTGGCAAGGATCCACACGTGGTCGACGCCACCCAGCTCGCCACCGCGCTGATGGGCGACGCGATCGCCTCCAACCTCTTCATTCTCGGCTACGCCTGGCAGCAGGGCCTGGTGCCGTTGTCGCTGGATTCGATCATGCGTGCGGTCGAGCTCAACGGTGCCGCGATCGAGATGAACAAGACCGCGTTCGCCTGGGGCCGCCTGGCCGTGATCGATCCGCAGGCCGTGGCCGAATCGGCCGGCCTGGTGCGCAATGCCCAGACCGCCGCCGAAGCCACGCCAGGCGTGCTGCCGATGCTGTCGCCGGGTGCGTGGGAAGGCAACGAGTGGGGCGCGACCAGCGCGCCGCGTACGACCCGCAAGGAAGACGAGCTGCGTCACGTGCCTGCTCATGGGGGTGACAACGTCGCGTTCCTGCCGCTCGACGACGCACGCCTGTCGCGTTCGCTCGATGAAGTCGTCTCGCGCCGCGTCGCGTTCCTGACCGAGTACCAGGACGCCGGCTACGCCAAGCGCTACAGCGATTTCGTCGCACGCGTGCACGCGGCCGAGCGCAATGTCGCCGGCACCACCGACCTGACCGAGGCCGTCGCCCGTTACGCCTTCAAGCTGATGGCCTACAAGGACGAGTACGAAGTCGCACGCCTGTACACCAGCGGCGACTTCCAGAAGAAGCTCGAGCAGCAGTTCGACGGCGACTACAAGCTCAAGTTCCACCTCGCCCCGCCGCTGCTGGCGAAGAAGGACGCGCAGGGCCGCCTGATCAAGCAGGAGTTCGGTCCCTGGGTGTTCACCGCGTTCAAGTGGATGGCCAAGCTGCGCTTCCTGCGTGGCGGCGCCTTCGACATCTTCGGCAAGACCGATGAGCGCAAGATGGAGCGCCAGCTGATCGTCGACTACTTCGCGACGATCGAAGGCCTGCTTGGCAAGCTCGACCGCAGCAATGTCGGCCTGGCTGCCGAGATCGCGGGCATCCCGGAACACATCCGCGGCTACGGCCACGTCAAGGAAGACCACCTGCACAAGGCCAAGGCCCGCGAGGCCGAGTTGCTGAAGGAATGGGACAACCCGCTGCGGATCGTCAAGGTGGCGTAAGCGCCCCCGCCCGTCATTCCCGCGAAGGCGGGAATCCAGGGACGTTGCCTTCGACCGCGGACGTCCATGGATCCCCGCCTTCGCGGGGATGACGACTGATAGGCTGGCAAGTCTTCGCCGCCGCCCTCGCCTTCCATGGACACGGACCAGCTCAAGGACTTCTGCGCCCGGCGCCCGGGCGCCGTGGTCATGCTCTACGACGACGCCCGCAACATCCTTGTCTACAACGTAGGCGACAAGACCTTCGCCTATTTCAAGACCAGCGAGCCCGAGCGCTGGCGCTTCAGCATCAAGGTCTCGCCGGAGCGATTCGTCGAACTCACCGACGTGCCGGGCATCAAACCCGCCCGCTACATGGGCCGCCATCGCTGGATCACGATCGTGGATGTGCGACGCGTGCCCGAGGACTACCTGGCCGAACTGGTGGAGTGGTCGTACCGGCATGCCCTCGACGGCCTGAGCCGCAAGCGCCGCGCGCAGGTCCTCGGAGACGCGTAGCCCGGGTAAGCCCAGCGCACCCGGGACCAAAGTCGCGACACCCGCCCCGGGTGCGCTGCGCTTACCCGGGCTACCATCAGGGCCTCACTTCCGGAGTGGCCTTGATGCGTCTATTGATCCTGCCGGCGATGCTCGCCGCATTGCTGGCCCCGTCGGCCCACGCCCAGTCGCCCGACGCAACCGACGCCGCAAAGGCCGTGCAGTCCCAGGTCATCGCCTGGCGCCGCGACATCCACCAGCATCCCGAGCTGGGCAACACCGAAGTGCGCACCGCCCGGGTCATTGCCGAGCAGCTGCGCAAGCTCGGCCTGCAGCCGCGCACCGGGATCGCCCACACCGGCGTTGTCGCCGTGCTCAAGGGCGGCAAACCGGGGCCGCGCATCGCCTTGCGCGCCGACATGGACGCGTTGCCGGTGACCGAACAGACCGGCCTGCCGTTCGCGTCGAAGGTGACCTCGCAATACCGCGGCCAGCCGGTCGGCGTGATGCATGCCTGCGGCCATGACGCCCACGTAGCGATCCTGCTTGGCGTGGCGACCGCGCTGGCGGCGCAGAAGCAGGACCTGCCGGGCGAAGTGATGTTCGTGTTCCAGCCCGCCGAAGAGGGCCCGCCGAATCCGGGCGAGACGTTTGGCGCGAAGCTCATGCACGACGAAGGCGTGTTCCGCGACTTCAAGCCCGATGCGGTGTTCGGCCTGCATGTCTGGGCCGGCCTGCCGGTCGGCCAGGTCGGCGTGCGCAGCGGTCCGATGCTCGCCGCCGCCGACGAGTGGAACCTGACCGTGCGCGGCCAGCAGACCCACGGCTCGCGTCCGTGGGACGGCGTCGATCCGATCACCGTCGCCGCGCAGATCCTGCTGGGCACGCAGAGCCTGATCGCGCGCCAGGTCAACATCGCCGCCACGCCGGTGGTCCTCACCGCCGGCCAGTTCAACGCCGGCGTGCGCTTCAACATCATTCCCGACGAGGCCCGCGTGGTCGGGACGCTGCGCACGTTCGACGCGAAGGTGCGCGAGGACGTGATCAGCCGCTTCCGCCGTACCGCCGAAGACTTCGCCCATGCCAGCGGCGCGACCGCCACGCTCGACGTCGCCAGCAATGCGCCGGCGACGATCAACGACCCCGCGCTGACCTCGCGGGTGCGCCCGTCGCTGCAGCGCGCGGTCGGCGCCGACAATGTGGTCGAGATGCCGATGGTGACGGTGGCCGAGGATTTCGCCCAGTTCGCCAACACGGTGCCGGGCCTGTACTTCTTCGTCGGCTCCACGTCGGCCGGGACCGACCCGGCGAAGGCGCCGATCAACCATTCGCCGCAGTTCCTGCTCGACGAGCAGGCACTCGATGTCGGCACGCGCAGCATGCTGCAGGTGGCACTGGACTACCTGCACGGCGGCGGCTGACAGCGCCGCGCCGCCCTTCCCTCTTTCGCACACCTGCCGCGATCGGCGATCGCGGCATCGACCACACCGGAGCCCTCGATGCGTCGTCCTTCCAAGCTTGTCCTTCCCGCACTGATCGCCGCCGCATTGTTCTCGCAGGCACACGCCCAGACGACGCAGGCCGCCGGCGAGCGCCCTGAAGTCACCGCCGCGGCCAAGGCCGTGCAGCAGAAGGTCGTGGCCTGGCGTCGCGACTTCCACCAGCACCCGGAGCTGTCCAATCGCGAGACGCGCACCGCGGCCAAGGTGGCCGAACACCTGCGCGCGCTTGGCCTGAAGCCGCAGACCGGCATCGCCCACAACGGTGTCGTGGCGATCATCCAGGGCGGCAAGCCCGGCCCGCGCGTGGCGCTGCGCGCCGACATGGACGCGCTGCCGGTGACCGAACAGGTCGACCTGCCGTTCGCCTCGAAGGCCACCGCAACGTTCCGCGGGCAGACGGTCGGGGTCATGCACGCCTGTGGCCACGACGCCCACACCGGCATCCTGCTCGGCATCGCCGATGCGCTGGTGAAGATGAAGGCCGACCTGCCCGGTTCGGTGATGCTGGTGTTCCAGCCTTCCGAGGAAGGCGCGCCCGACGGCGAGCAAGGCGGCGCTTCGCTGATGCTGGAGGAAGGCCTGTTCAAGACCTTCAAGCCCGACGCGATGTTCGGCCTGCACGTGTTCTCGACCCTGCAGGCCGGCCAGATCGGCGTTCGCCAGGGGCCGCTGATGGCGGCGTCGGACAAGTTCACCATCAAGGTCAAGGGTCGGCAGACGCACGGCTCGCGACCGTGGGGCGGCATCGATCCGATCGTCGCCGCGGCCGACCTGATCGGCACCACGCAGACGATCGTGAGCCGCCGCACCGACATCGCCAAGCTGCCGGCCGTGGTGAGCTTCGGTTCGATCAACGGCGGTATCCGCTACAACATCATTCCCGACGAGGTCGAACTGGTCGGAACCATCCGCACCTTCGACGAAGGCATGCGGCAGAAGATCTTCGCCGACCTGAAGAATGTTGCCGAGCACGTCAGCGCCGCCAACGGTGCCACCGCGATCGCGAGCGTGCCCGACAACGCGGGCAACCCGGTCACGGTCAACGACCCGGCGCTCACGGCGCGCATGCTGCCGAGCCTGCAGGCGGTGGCCGGTGCCGACAACGTGGTTGAGCCGTCGCTGCAGATGGGCGCCGAGGACTTCTCGTATTTTGCGAAGGAAGTGCCGTCGATGTTCTTCTTCGTCGGTGCCACCGCCAAGGGCATCGATCCGGTGACGGCACCGAGCAATCACTCGCCGCAGTTCGCCATGGACGAGTCGGCGCTGGACCTGGGCCTGCGCGCGCTGCTGCAGGTGACGCTGGATTACCTGCACGCGCCGCAGGCAGTGGCAGTGGTCACGCACGACTGAGGACGACCGTCATCCCGGCGAAAGCCGGGACCCATCTGATCCATCACCGTCATCCCGGCGAAAGCCGGGACCCTCCTTGATCGTGACTCTCGAGGGCGGGGAGTTCGGAACGGCGGCGTCCACCACACCGGGGATTGCTCCGCCCCTTAGTCGGACACCCTGTCCGATGCGGGGCGCGGGACATCCATGTCCCGCTGCTGCGCAATCCCCGGCGCGGTGGACGCCGCTTCGGCAGTTCATTGCAAGGTCCCGGACCATCTCACCCTCACCGTCATCGCGGCGAAAGCCGGGATCCATCTGCGGTTGCCGCTGACCTGGCCGTCCCTTGGCAGTGCAGGATCAAGGTGGATCCCGGCTTTCGCCGGGATGACGGTGATGGCCGGCTTTCGCCGGGATGACGGTGAGGTGATCCATCAGCCAGGCTCCTTCACCGAATGCGGGTCCATCGAATACGGGTGCACCTCGGCCAGGTGCCCGGGCTGGGTCCGGACGCGATCGATCCACGCAAGAAGGTGCGGATGTGCGGCGAGGTCGAAGCCCGCTTCCGCGGCCACGCCGACGTACGCGAACACAGCGATGTCGGCGATGCCGTAACGGTCGCCGGCAATGAAGTCCCGACCCGACAGTTCGCGCTCGAGGATGGACAGCGCATTGGCGCCAGCCGCGCGCTTCATCGCCACCAGGGCCTCCGGCCGTCGCGGCAGCTTGCCGGTGAGCGTCCAGTGCCGCAGCGCGCCGATCTGGCTCTCGATGCGCTCCTGCTCGAACGACAGCCATTGCCAGACCCTGGCCCGGTCGTAGGCGTCATCCGGCAGCAGCTCCGTGCCATCGGCGAGGTACATCAGGATGGCGTTCGACTCGGCAAGCGCGCGGCCGTCCTCGAGCTGGATCGCCGGCACGGTGCCGGTGGGGCTGATCGCGAGGTAGCCGGGCTGGCGGCCCTCGCCTTCGAAGATGCTGACGGTACGGGTCTGCCACGGGCGCCCCAGCTGCTGCAGGAGCTGACGGACCTTCCAGGCGTTGCGAGAGGGCAGGTAGTCGTAAAGGGTGAGCATGGTCCGCTCCATTGCCTTGCTGGTCATTGGTCGATGCCGCAGTCTGTGCCGCCACCGGGCCGTCCGATATCCGATCCTTGCGGCCGCGCAGCCGCTTGCCGGTCAGGTTGGCCGCGGCCATGGCGGGTAAAATCGCCGCCATGACCGCCCAAGACCTGCCGCTCGGCCGCCACGTCGACTACCCGCGCGAGTACGACGCCTCCCTGCTGTTCCCGATCGCCCGCGCGCTCGGCCGCGGCCATATCGGCATCGACGACGCGGCGCTGCCGTTCATCGGCGTCGACCGCTGGCACGCGTACGAACTCAGCTGGCTCGACGAGCGTGGCAAGCCGCATGTCGGCACGGCGACGATCACGGTGCCGGCGACCTCGTCGAACCTGGTCGAGTCGAAATCGCTGAAGCTGTACCTCAACTCGTTCAATGCCACGCGCTTCGACAATGACGAAGCAGTGCGCGCGCACATGGCCCACGATCTGTCGCGCGCGGCCGGTGCGCCGGTCGAGGTCGCCTTTGGCCTGCCGCCGATCGACGAGAGCGCTGCCGACAATGCCGTGATGGACTGCATCGATGGCCTGGATGTCGCCATCGACGACTACGGCCCGCCCAACGCCGGCCATCTAGTCGCTGATGCCAGTCATGTCGTCACCGAAGCGCTGACCAGTTCGCTGCTGAAGTCGAACTGTCCTGTCACCGGGCAGCCCGACTGGGCACGCGTGGTGATCTCCTACCATGGGCCGCGAATCGATCGCGCCGGACTGCTGCGCTACCTGGTTTCGTTCCGCGATCACGCCGAGTTCCACGAGCAGTGCGTCGAACGCATCTTCACCGACCTGATGGCGCATGCGGGCCCGCAATGGCTGTCGGTGGAGGCGCGTTACACGCGTCGTGGCGGGCTCGACATCAACCCCTGGCGTGGCAGCCCCGGGCATCGACAACCGGGTGCAGGCCGCGACGAACGGCAGTGATCGAACGCCTTCGTCACAATCCCAACAGAACGGGACCGGGCTCACCCGGTCGCCATATTTCCTTAACAAGGCACGTGTCATGGTGCTCCGGCCATTAGGGCAGGAGCCGTCCACCCATGACTACACCGGACAAGAAAGCCGATTTCTCCGGCGTCAGCGCCAACGTCGACACCACCGCCGAGAAGGTCGAAAAGGCCGATTTCTCGGGCGTGACCGCGTCCGTCGACAGCACCGCCGAAAAGGTCGGTGAGCAGACTTACACCGTCGCCAAGGGCGACACGCTTTCGCATATCTCCAAGCAGTTCTACGGAAATGCGAACAAATGGAACGCGATATTCGAAGCCAACCGCGACCAGCTCGACGATCCCGACAAGATCCAGCCCGGCCAGGTCCTGAAGATCCCGCCGCAAGACTGACGTCGCGGTCCGCTCCCTTTGTGTCCACCCCTTTTGTCCGCGGATTTCGAGTCCCGGCTTTCGAGTCCGGATTCCGCGTCCCAGGTTCCCCAGGAGACCCCCTCATGATCAATCGCAATCGCCTGCACTACGCCGTGGCCGTGGCCTTGCTGGCCTCGCTTGCCATGGTCGGCTGCAAGAAGAAGGAAGAGCCCGTCGCAGTAACCCCGGCGCCGGTTGAAACAGCACCCGTCGCACCGGCCGAGCCGATGCCGGCAGCGGCTCCGGCCGGCGTGGCCGTCACTAGCGTGACCCTCGGCACGACCGCGGGCGCCGACAAGAAGATCGCTGCGCCGACGATGGCCTTTGCCCCGAAGGACAAGATCATCGTGTCCGTCGCGACCGACGGCACCGCCAGCAATGCCGACGTCAGCACGCGCCTGGTCTACCAGGACGGCCAGACCGCCGGCGAGATGAAGCAGGCGCTCAACACCACCGGTGCGGAAACGACCAACTTCGAGTTCACCAATGCCAAGCCGTGGCCGGCGGGCAAGTACAAGGCCGAAGTGACCGTCAACGGCGCACCGGCCTCGACCACCGAGTTCGAGGTCAAGTAAGGCAAACGTCTCTCTCCCCCACCTCATGGTGGGCAAGCATGGGCGCGGTCCTTTGCCGCGCCCTTTTTTTTTGCGCCGCTGTTTCGTGCCTGGCCTAGCGCGAAGGGAATTCGCCGTCGACGTAGAACCAGCGGCCGTCCTCGCGGACGAAGCGGCTCGTTTCATGCAGGCGCACCGCGGCCGCACCGCCGACCTTGTAGCGGGCCACGAACTCCACGATCGCGCTGTCCGCGCCCGTCATCGCATGGCGCTTCACCTCGAGCCCGAGCCAGCGCGTGGCCGCGGTGTCGCCCAGGTCCAGCCGTGGCGGCCGGGTACTAGCGTGCCAGGTTGCCAGCAGGTAATCGATGTCCCCCAGGACAAACGCGCTGTAACGCGAACGCATCAATGCTTCGGCGGTGTCGGCGATGCCCCCGGTGTGGAACAGGCCACAGCATTCGGCGTAGGGGCGGTCCAGGCCACAGGGGCAGGTGCGGATCATGTGCATACATCGCTGAATCGGGCGGGATGGCCGCATTCTCGGCGAGAGAACACGCATGCGACTACCATGTCGCGTTTCTGCGATCCGAGTCCCCCGATGAAAGTCCCCGCCTATCTCGACGACACCCAGATCGAACAGCTGGCCGAACTGCTGGAGCAGCGCGCCGTGCC
>DATDBK010000093.1:0-5516 GCA_036524935.1 Lysobacter sp.
CATGCGCCGCGAAGGCTTCGAGCTGGCCGTTTCGCGCCCGGAAGTCATCATCAAGCAGATCGACGGCCAGATGATGGAGCCGGTCGAGCAGCTGGTGGTCGACATCGAAGAGCAGCACCAGGGCGGCGTCATGGAAAAGCTCGGCGTCCGCAAGGGCCAGCTGAAGAACATGGAGTCCGACGGCAAGGGTCGCGTGCGCCTTGATTACATGATCCCGGCCCGCGGACTGATCGGTTTCCAGAACGAGTTCCGCACCCTGACCCAGGGCTCGGGCCTGCTGTTCCACGTGTTCGACCATTACGGTCCGAAGGAAACCGGCGCGATCGCCAAGCGCCAGAACGGCGTGATGATCGCCAATGCCGCCGGCGCCACCCCGGCCTACTCGCTCGGGCCGCTGGAAGAGCGCGGCCGCCTGTTCGCCGCCGAAGGCGACCAGGTGTACGAGGGCCAGCTGATCGGCATCCACTCCAAGGACAATGACCTCACCGTCAATGCCATCAAGCCCAAGCCGCTGACCAACATGCGCGCCTCGGGCAAGGACGACGCGATCAAGCTGACCCCGGCGATCAAGTACTCGCTGGAGCAGGCACTGGACTTCATCGAGGACGACGAGCTGGTCGAAGTCACCCCGAAGGAAATCCGCCTGCGCAAGAAGCACCTGAGCGAGTCGGATCGCAAGCGCGCCTCGCGCGCCGCCTGATCCACGCTGCAACCAGTACTGGGCGTCGACTCGCCAACATGACCGACGCCCAGCACTACAACCCGGATCCGCACGCGCATCCGGGGCTCCATGTCATCGCGATATTCGAGGCCGCCAAGGGCCTGCTGGCACTGCTGGCAGCCAGCGGCCTCGAGCTTTTGGGGCCGGTGCCACTGCAGCGCTGGCTGCACGAGCTGATCGATCGCTTCCAGCTCGATCCGAATGAAGGTGCCCTCGCCTGGCTCAACCGGGTCATCAACCCTGACGGCGTGCACCTCGCCGCGGCGGTGGTGTTTGCCTACGGCCTGCTGCGCCTGCTCGAAGCGTGGGGCCTGTGGCGGGCCAAGGCCTGGGCCTCGTGGCTGGGTTGCATCAGCGCCGCGATCTACCTGCCCCTGGACCTGTACGCCGTGTACCACCATCCCGGCTGGACCTCATGGGCGGTCCTGGCCGTCAACTTGATCGTCGTCGCAGTGCTGGCACGCGATCTGGTCAAGCGACGCCAATAGGGGCTGGCGGCGGTTCAGTTTCGCGTATGCTCGGCGACGGCCATCCGCGACCGGGGAATCGCAATGCGCTCTTTGCCTGTACTGAAGACGTTGTCTGTGGCGACGTTGCTCGCCTTGCTACCTGCCTGCCAGCGCGCCACGGAGCCTGCTCCGTCGAGGCCGGTGGCGGCTGTCGCTTCTGCCAATGCCAGCCCGGCGCCTGCCGCCAGGGGCTTCGCCTTCGCCGAGGTCGGCATCGCCGAACTGCAGGCGCGAATGGAGCGCGGCGAACTCAGCAGTCATGCGCTGACTCAGGCCTACCTCGACCAGATCGCCGCCATCGACGATGCCGGCCCGCGCCTCAATGCGGTGATCGAGACCAATGCGGACGCGCTCAAGGAAGCCGACGCGCGCGACGCCGAGCGCAAGGCCGGCCGCGTCCGCGGCCCGCTGCACGGCGTGCCGATCCTGCTCAAGGACAACATCGACGCTACGCCGATGGTTAACTCGGCCGGCTCGCTCGCCCTCGCCTCCAATCACCCGCGCACCGATGCCTTCGTGGTGGCGCGACTGCGCGAAGCCGGCGCGGTGATCCTGGGCAAGACCAACCTCAGCGAATGGGCCAACTTCCGTTCGTCCCGCTCCAGCTCCGGCTGGAGTGCGCGCGGCGGGCAGACCCGCAACCCGTACGCACTCGACCGCTCGCCGTGTGGATCCAGCTCCGGCAGCGGCAGTGCGATTGCCGCCAGCCTGGCTGCCGCCGCCATCGGCACCGAGACCGACGGCAGCATCATCTGCCCGGCGTCGGTCGCCGGCCTGGTCGGCATCAAGCCGACCGTCGGCCTGGTCAGCCGCAGCGGCATCATTCCGATCTCCCACAGCCAGGACACGGCCGGCCCGATGGCGCGCAGCGTTGCCGACGCGGCGGTGCTGCTGTCGGCGATGGTCGGTCGCGACGACGCCGACCAGGCGACCGCCGAAAGCACCGGCCGCGCGATGTTCGACTATCACGCCCGCCTCAATGCCGACGGCCTGCGCGGCGCCCGCATCGGTGTCCTGCGCAAGGCGATGGGTTTCCATCCTGATGCCGACGCCGCGCTCGAGCGCAGCATCGAGGCCATGCGCAAGGCCGGTGCTGAAGTCGTCGATGTCGAAATCGCCGGTGACGGCAGCTGGAACGAGCCGGAAATGGACGTGCTGCTGTACGAGTTCAAGCACGGCGTCGACGGCTATCTCTCACGCAGCGGCGCGCAGGTGACTTCGCTGGCTGGGCTGATCGAATACAACCGAAAGAATGCCGGCAAGGAAATGCCCTACTTCGGCCAGGAACTGTTCGAACGCGCACAGGCCAAGGGCGCACTGGACGAGATCGGCTACATCGAGGCACGCAGCAAGGCACGTCGCCTCGCCGGTGCCGAAGGTCTGGAAGCCACGTTGACCGCGGGCAACCTCGACGCGGTGGTGGCACCGGCGACCGCGCCGGCCTGGTTGATCGACCCGGTCAACGGCGATCACTTCCTCGGCGAGGGCTACGGTGCCGCCGCGGTCGCGGGCACGCCGAGCATCACCGTGCCGATGGGCGACAGCTTCGGCCTGCCGATCGGCATCGTCTTCATGGGTCCGGCGTGGAGCGAACCGCGCCTGATCGAGCTGGCGTATGCGTTCGAGCAGAAGACGAAGGCGCGCAAGGCGCCGAAGTTCCTGGCGACAGCAGCCATCGGCACCACCAAAGGCTGACACCGCAACATGTAGCCCGGGTAAGCGAAGCGCACCCGGGGCCGACGCGCACAACCCGGGTGCGCCTTGCTTACCCGGGCTACATCTCTACGTCTCGCCGGACGAGGCAGCCCTTACGCCGGCGCCGCGATCTGCGCCTGCTTGCGCACGATCAGCATCGCGATCTCAAGTGCCTGCTCGTAGTTCAGGCGCGGATCGACCGTGGACATGTACGCCCGTTCCAGATCGCTCTCGGTCAGCTCACGCGCGCCACCCAGGCACTCGGTGACGTCTTCGCCGGTCAGCTCCAGGTGGACGCCACCCAGCCGCGTGCCGGCCGCTGCGTGCAATTCGAACGCCTGCTCAAGCTCGCTGCGGATGTTGCGGAAGCGACGCGTCTTGTAGCCGTTGCTGGTGCTCTCGGTGTTGCCGTGCATCGGATCGCACACCCACAGCACGCGGCGGCCATCGCGGCGCACCGCATCCAGCAGCGGCGGCAGCTTTTCGGCGATGCCGGTCGCGCCCATGCGGTGGATGAAGGTCAAGCGACCGGGCTCGTCTTCGGGATTGAGCAGGTCCATCGTCCGCAGCAGTTGATCCTGCGTGACCGACGGCCCGACCTTCAGCGCGATCGGGTTGCGGATGCCGCGGAAGTACTCGGCGTGGGCGCCGTCGACCGCAGCCGTGCGCATGCCGATCCACGGGTAATGCGTACTGAGGTTGAACCAGCCCCAGTGGCGCGGCACCTGGCGCGTCAGCGACTCTTCGTACGGCAGCAGGAGCGCTTCGTGCGAAGTGTAGAAGTCGACGCGGTTGAGGTTGTGCACCTCCGAACCCGACAGCGTCTCCATGAAGCGCACCGCGTCACCGATCGCGTTGACCATGCGCCGGTATTCGTCGGCGAGCTCGGAGTGACCGACCCAGCTGAGGTTCCAGTATTCGGGGTGATGCAGGTCGGCGAAGCCGCCGTCGATCAGGGCGCGGACGAAGTTCATCGTCATCGCCGAGCGTGCATGCGCCTTGATCATCCGGCGCGGATCCGGCGCGCGCGCGGCGGCGTTGAACTCCGGCGCATTGACCATGTCGCCGCGGTAGCTAGGCAAGGTCACGTCACCGATCGTCTCGGTGTCGGTCGAACGCGGCTTGGCGTACTGGCCAGCGAAGCGGCCGACGCGCACCACCGGCTTGCGCATGCCGTGGACGAGCACCAGGCTCATCTGCAGCAGCACCTTGAGGCGGTTGGAGATCACGCCGGAACTGCACGCGGAAAAACTCTCGGCGCAGTCGCCGCCTTGCAGGAGGAAGCGCTTGCCTTCCTGTGCCTCGGCCAGCTGCTGCTTGAGCGAGAGAATTTCCCACGACGTCACCAGCGGCGGCAGGTCGCGCAGCTCGGACAGCGCCGACTCGAGTGCGGCCGCGTCCGGATATTGCGGCAGCTGCATCGCGGTACGATTGCGCCACGACTGCGGATTCCAGTCGGTGGGCAGGTTCACGGCACGGAGGTTGCGATCGGACGTCGGCATGACACGGAATGCTGCAATGCGGCGAACAACTATGGGCGCTAGTCAGGCGCCCTGCAACCGTTACAGCGGCAACAGTGGCCTAGCGGCGACGGAACGCTGCATAGCCAGCCCACACGGCCAGCAGCACGAACCAGACCAGACTCCAGGTCGGCATCGACAAGCCGAGGAAGGACCAGTCGACGTTGGCGCATTCGCCCGAGCCGGTCATCACCTTGCGGATCACGCCGGTGATCGGCATCGCCTCGAGCATGTAGTCCAGGCCCGGGCCGCAGGAGGGCACTTGGTCCGGCGGCAGATGCTGCAGGCGCACGTGGTTGCCAGCGACGGCGACACCGCCCAGTGCCGCCAGCAACGCTGCCACGCCATAGCCGCGGCGACCAGCCGTGCCCTTCGGCGCATGCAGCCCCCCGACCAGGAACACCAGCCCCATCACGAAGAACGCCACGCGCTGGAAGATGCACAGCGGGCACGGCTCGAGGCCGTCGTGGAGCTGGAGGTAGAACGCGAAGCCCAACAGGCCGGCGCAAGCGAGGAATCCGAGCAGGAACTGGGTGCGGAACGAGCCGCGCAGGATCGGGTTTGTCATGCCGGCAAGCTTAACGGCGATGCCCGACGGCAGCTACCCGGCTCGGCGCAGCCATTCCACTCTTCAACGCAAAAAACAAAACCCCGGCACTGGGCCGGGGTCTTGAGGAACACCTTGTCGCGACGGATTACTCCGTGGCGGCGTCCGGACGGTCGACCAGCTCGACGTAGGCCATCGGCGCATTGTCGCCAGCGCGGAAACCGCACTTGAGGATGCGCAGGTAGCCGCCCGGGCGGGACTGGTAACGCGGACCCAGGGTGGTGAACAGCGTGCCGACGGCTTCCTTGTCGCGCAGGCGCGAGAAGGCGAGGCGGCGATTGGCAACGCCATCGACCTTGCCGAGGGTGATGAGCGGCTCGGCGACGCGACGCAGCTCCTTGGCCTTCGGCAGGGTGGTACGGATGAGGCCGTGCTTGATCAGCGAGGCGGCCATGTTGGTGAACATGGCATCGCGATGGGCACTGGTGCGGCTGAACTTACGGCCGGCTTTCTGGTGGCGCATG
>DATDBK010000094.1:0-16546 GCA_036524935.1 Lysobacter sp.
CTTCGCCGTACTGGCCGAGGTAGCCGCTGGCTTCCGCGCCTTCATAGCGCTTGCGGGTGATGATGTTGACGACGCCGGCGATGGCGTCGGAACCGTAGATCGCCGAGGCGCCGTCCTTCAGGACTTCGATGCGGTCGATCGAGGCCATCGGGATCTGGCTCAGGTCCTGCAGACCCGAGGTCGATGCGCCAAGGCGCTTGCCGTTGACGAGGATCAGGGTGCGCTGGGCGCCCAGGTTACGGATGTCGATGTAGTAACCACCGACGTCTTCGCCCGAAGCCAGAGCGTCCGAGCGCGAGATCGCCGGGGAACCGGCCGAGGTCAGGTTCTGCAGGACGTCGGCAACCGAGGTGAAGCCCTGCTTCTCGATGTCCTGGCGGCTCAGCGTGATGATCGGCTGCTGCGTTTCCATGTCGGCGCCGCGGATGCGCGAGCCGGTGACTTCGATGCGATCAAGGGTGGTGGCACCCTGCTGCTCGGCGGCAGCTTCCTGGGCGCTGGCAAACGCCGGCGCCAATGCGATCGCGATGCCGGCCGGCAGCATGCCGACGCGCATCGCGGTGCGCAGATTGCGATGGTTCATTTATCTCTCTCCAGATAACTGTTATGAGCGTGTTAAACGCCGATCAAACTTACGTTCCGGTGGGCCCAACCGCTTTGCGGTGAGCGCTGAGAGACTTTGCCGAGTCGGTCCTCGAGGACACTGCCGCGGTTCCGCAAGGGTCTGCCGGGCAGCGGCGAGTGCGCTGGTTATCACGACGGCAGCGGTTGGCGAGTGGCGGCTCGGGCGGTTGATGTGCGCGCGGCAATGCGCGTGACCGCGGCGCCTGCCGGGACTTCGTCGGGCGAATGTCTGCGGGATCGGAATGGCGCGCCGGGGGCGTCTGCCACGCGGGGCCGGCGGCGAGTGGTCAGCCGGGGCGCCCGATGGAAACTGGACCAGGGAACGCTACGTGCGACCTCGCCGGGTTCCGGCGAGTCGCACGCATGGACGGTGTACTTCCGTCAGGTGCCGGTGCGCTCGGCGCCCTTGCGGGCGGCACCGATCGCCTTGACCGGAGCCGGTCGCAGGGACACGGCCGCGCTGCGGTAGCGGGTCGCAGACTGGCCGAAGCGGGCGCGGAAGGCGCGGGCGAAGCTGCAGCAGTTGTCGAATCCGCTGGCGGCGGCGACCTCGCCGATCATCATCGAGGTGCTGGTCAGCAGGTCGGCCGCGTGCTCCAGGCGCATGCGCGCCGAGGCCGCCTGCGGGCTTTCCTCGTACAGGCTGTGGAAGGTCTTGGAGAAGTACCAGCTGGAGAAACTGGTCAACTCGGCCAGCTCGCTGATGCGGACCACGCGGTCGCAGTTGCCTTCCAGGTACAGGCGGGCGCGCTGGAGGCGGCCGAAGACCTGGCGCTTGCGGCTGCGCGAACGACCCGGGCAGCGCGGGATGCGGGCGGCAAGCTCACGCTGGACGCCCGCCAGGTGCAGCAGGATCGGACGCAGCGCGGTGGTATCGAACGATGCCGAGGGGGTCTCGGTCAGGCGGGCAGCGGCCTCGCGCCAAAGGCGCAGGGCGATGCGGGCATCGCGACGCGGCATGTTGCCGCGACCGGCGTAGAGCCCGCGATCGGCGAACCGGGTCATCTCCCTGAGTGCATCTCCGGAGAGCGTGAGACCCACGCAGACACCGAAGCGGTCGGCCTGCACGGTCGGCTTGGAGTCCTTCTCGAAGGCGATCCAGTCACCGCGACGCAGCCGGAACTTACCTTCCTTCGCCTCGACCCACGAGCTGCCGTGCATCTGCACCCAGATCGAGAACCCACCAGCGACCTGCACGCTGCCGAGCCGGGAGACGCCGATGCAACCACCCTGAACCGCGCCTTCCGGCGTATCGAGCTGCAGCAGCTGCCCGCGGTCCGCCCATTGCACTTGCTCCATTTGGTCCACCTCATGTGCCGAGAATGGTTAATGGATTTGCCTGAGACGGGGTTTCAGATCAGGAAAGTTGGCGGAGACTTATACGAATTCGCAACGAAGGCCCGGACGAAGGAGTTCCGAAAGGAACTTATCCTTTCCAATCAATCAGTTGATCCAACCTGGCACGAACGCTTTCGGTTCTTCCGGCAGGTCCATGTAACCGATATCGGCACCGTCCCACTCAATAAGTGAGACGTAGGCCACATCACCGCGCGTGCCGCCGAGGCTGAAACCGTTGATCGCCGATCGGCGAGTCTGGTCCAGGCAGCTGCTCGTCAAGGCGTTTTCGGTGGCCACCATGATCCAGCGCAGGCTCGCCGAACAGCCCTGCAGTTGCTCCAGGTAACGGACCTCGCCATCGGGGGCCACCGCCCACAGGCGGTAGCGGTCGGAGGTCGGTTCAGACTCGTCGATGCGGGTGACGCTGGCGGCGGCCAGGCCCAGGTCGGCCTGCCACAGCCCGCCCTCGGTCAGGCGGGTGAAGAGGATCCGGTTGCGTTCCGGGTCCACCTGGAAGTTGGAGACGCCATCGATCCGCGCCAGCGAGCGCCACGGCTTCTGGCTGCGGTCGTAGAGGCGCAACTGCGGATGGCCGTCGTCGTTGGCCGACAGCACCAGCAGCCGGTTCGGGTCGTTGGTGTACCGCGCCAGCAGGGGATCGGGATCGGGCAGCTCGAGGCGGACGACACGGCCGCTGGCCGGGGTGACCTCCTGCAGGACGCTGAGACCGCCGCCATCGACCCCGGTCGCCAGCAGCCGCGTGCTGTCGGCCGACCATGAGGGCGCGTAGCGCGTACCCGGCCTGACACCGCCGATCATCCGCAGTGTGTCGGGCTGGGTCAGATCGCCCCACCAGAGACCGTTGCTGCCGGAGCGGTCGGAAACGAAGGCCAGCTGGCGGCCGTCCGGCGCGATTGTCGGCAGGACGTCGCTCGATGTGGATGCGAACAGCGGCTCGACCACGTGGACGCTGCCCTGCCCCTGAGGCGCCAACGCGACCCGGTACAGGCCAAAGAACGGACGGCGCTGGACGAAAGCCATCGCCCGGCGTGCCGTCGCCGTCACCGGCGACTGCGCGTCATCCAGGCCCATGGGATGGGTCTCGCCGGTGGCGGTGTCGAGCCGGAACATCCGGTAGTTGCCGTCGACCATCACGCTGAACAACAGCGCCTGGCCACTGGGTAGCCAGTCCCAGCCACGGATGTCGGCGCGCAGCCGGCTCAGGCGCTCGGTCTTTCCGCCGCCGGCCGGGATCCGCCAGAAGTCGCCCAGGGGCGCGTTGCGCACGAACACGATCCACTGGCCGTCGGGCGAGTAGCGCGGCGAGGAATCAAGGTCGTCCGGATCGTGCTCGTAGGAGATGGCGCGCCAGGCCCCGCTGTCCAGGTCCAGCAGGCGCAGGCCGAGGCTGCCACGGTCGCCGGGCATGCCGCCGAACACCAGGCCGTTGCCGTCGGGGGTCCAGTCGAAGGTGGGCGGACTGCGGTAATCGCATTCGCCGACTTCGTGTTCGCCGCGCGCGTTGGGAGTGACCACGCGGATGCTGCAGACGTTGCCGGCGATGCGTAGGAAGGCAACCCAGCGGCCATCCGGCGACCATGCCGGAGCGCTGTCGTCTGCGCCGTCGGGCGGACGTGTCAGCAGGCGCGGCTGGGTCTGCTCGGTGGTCTGGACCATGATCGAGGTAGCGCGCTGGCCCTCGGGGATGGCCACGTACGCGACCATGCCGGCATCGGGCGACAGCGTCGGCGACAGCTCGAAGCCCGGCATCGAGGTGATCAGGCGGTACGGCCGCTCGCTGCGCAGGCCGTGCGAGATCGAAGGCGTCGTCGCGGCCGCGCCGTTGCGTGGGCCATCGGTGCTGCGGAACAGCGCCCAACCCAGCACCGCGGCCACCAGCACCGACACGGTGGCGACGACAGCGACTATCGAACTCCAGTTGCCACGCGGCATCGACGACGCCGGAAAGGGCACCGGTGCCAGCGGCTCGGTCGGGTCGGCCGGCGCTATTGCCGGATACTTCGACGTGGTGCGCGAAGGATCCGCCCAGCGCGCGTCGGCCTGGGCCTCGTTCGAAGCCGAGCCTTGCGAGTACAGCCATTCGACCGGCGCCAGCAGGCGGTACCCGTTCTTGGCGATGGTCTCGATGTAGCGCGGATTGCCACGCTCGTCGTCGAACGCCTTGCGCAGCTGGGTGATGGCCTGGGTGACCACGTCGTTCGTCGGCAACGTGTCGGGCCAGACCTCGGCCATCAATGCGTCGCGACTGACCACTCGGCCGGCCTGCTCGATGAGCACCAGCAGGACTGCCATGGATTTGGGGGTGATGCGCAGCGGCCGGCGCTTGGCCGGCGCACGGATCTCACGCAGCGGGACATCCACCAGACAATCGCCCACGCGCAACCGATCGGACGGTAGCGGCGGCGATATTGGGTCGGTGGGTCGGGGCATGGATCCGAAATGGTGGGCATCAACCTGAACGGACGTCATGTGCCGGAGGTCTGGATCCGTCCAGTCGACCGATGCGGCAAATAGCCCGGGCGCAATAGGGAAAGCGCGGCTCAGGGGGGCATTCTAACGTCTTGGAGGCTTAACCCCATGATTCCGGGGTGGCTCCAGGCCCTCTCTCGCCGACGTCCTACAGAAATCTGCGTTCCACTATTCGCGCTCCGGCGCGTTTTTTTTGGCCCGGCTATTTGCGCAGGATGGTCAGCCCGATCAGGCGCGACACCACCACGGCGATGTAGGTCACCCCGGCGAACTGCTCCAGCATTACCAGTACCCGCGCCGGTGACGACAGCGGGAGCACATCGCCCAGGCCGGTAGCCGACAGGGTGGTGAAGCTCAGGAACAGCAGTTCCAGCCACGTCCGCGGCTGGTCCGGGTTGACCGCACCGGTGAAGCTGCCCGGGTGCAGCGCCTGGCAGACGAAGAACGCGTAGGCGAATCCCCAGGCCAGCAGGGTGAACGTGGCCCCGGCGGCGAACAGTTCGTCGCTGGTCACTTTGTGATCGCCCAGCATGTAGCCGGTCAGGCTGCCGGCGGCGTAGAGGTACAGCAGGGCCTCCAGCGAGGCGGAGACGGTCACCAGCGAGTGGTTGTCAGTGACGACCGCGATGATCGACAACAGCACCGCCGGCGCGGCCAGCATCCAGGCAATCCAGTTCTTGGCCGGGCTGGAATTGACCACCAGCACCGCCAGGACGATCACCACCACGCCGAACGCACCGAACAGCACGCGCCCGGCGCGCATCTCGTCGAACAGCGGGTACAGCACCAGGCTCAGCAGTTGCGCGGCCAGCAGGAACGCCGACGGATTGCGGCGCGCCTTGACGCGCCAGCGCATCCAGCCAATGCGGGTCTCGCCCATCTGCTCACCCGGTCCGTGTGGTTGCGGCAGAGCGTAGCCCAAACCGGCCGCGCCGCCACGGGCCGGGACGCGGCGCGGCCGCGTGATCAGGCCTTGTGATAGACCTGCGCGCCCTGGGCGAGGAACTCCGCCGACTTCTCGGCCATGCCCTCGGCCAGCGCCTCACCCTCGCCGACGCCGTGCTCCTTCGCGTAGTCGCGCACGTCCTGGGTGATCTTCATCGAGCAGAAGTGCGGGCCGCACATCGAGCAGAAGTGCGCGACCTTGTGCGCGTCCTTTGGCAGCGTCTCGTCGTGGTATTCGCGCGCACGTTCCGGATCGAGGCCGAGATTGAACTGGTCCTCCCAGCGGAACTCGAAGCGCGCCTTGCTCATGGCGTTGTCGCGCGCCTGCGCTCCCGGGTGGCCCTTGGCCAGGTCGGCGGCGTGGGCGGCGATCTTGTACGCCATCAGGCCCTCGCGCACGTCGTGCTTGTTGGGCAGGCCCAGGTGCTCCTTGGGCGTCACGTAGCAGAGCATCGCCGTGCCGAACCAGCCGATCATCGCCGCGCCAATGGCGCTGGTGATGTGGTCGTAGCCCGGGGCGATGTCGGTGGTCAGCGGGCCGAGCGTGTAGAACGGCGCTTCGCCGCACTCGCGCAGCTGCTTGTCCATGTTCTCCTTGATCAGCTGCATCGGCACGTGGCCGGGGCCTTCGATCATGGTCTGGACGTCGTGCTTCCAAGCGATCCTGGTCAGCTCACCGAGCGTTTCGAGCTCACCGAACTGGGCGGCATCGTTGGCGTCGGCAATCGAGCCCGGACGCAGGCCGTCGCCGAGCGAGAACGCGACGTCGTACGCCTTCATGATTTCGCAGATGTCCTCGAAGTGCGTGTAGAGGAAATTCTCCTTGTGATGCGCCAGGCACCACTTGGCCAGGATCGAACCGCCGCGCGAGACGATGCCGGTGACGCGCCTGGCGGTCAGCGGCACGTAGCGCAGCAGCACGCCGGCGTGGATGGTGAAGTAGTCCACGCCCTGCTCGGCCTGCTCGACCAGGGTGTCGCGGAAGATCTCCCAGGTCAGCTCCTCGGCGCGGCCGTCGACCTTCTCCAGCGCCTGGTAGATCGGCACCGTGCCGATTGGCACCGGCGAGTTGCGGATGATCCACTCGCGGGTCTCATGGATGTGCTTGCCGGTCGACAGGTCCATGACCGTGTCGGCGCCCCAGCGGATCGACCACACCAGCTTCTCGACCTCCTCGGCGATGCCGGACGACACCGCGGAATTGCCGATATTGGCGTTGACCTTGGTCAGGAAGTTGCGGCCGATGATCATCGGTTCGCTTTCCGGGTGGTTGATGTTGTTGGGGATGATGGCGCGGCCGCGGGCCACTTCGTCGCGCACGAATTCCGGGGTGATGATCTTCTGGATGCTGGCGCCGAACGTCTCGCCGGCGTGCTGGCGCAGCAGGTGCGCCTCGCGGATCGACTCCAGGCGCTGGTTCTCGCGGATGGCGATGAACTCCATCTCCGGGGTGACGATGCCGCGGCGCGCGTAGTGCATCTGGGTGACGTTGGCGCCGGCGATCGCACGACGCGGCAGCGGGCGGCTGCCAAAACGCACGGCGTCGAGCTTCGGATCGTGCTCGCGCTTGCGCCCGAACTCCGAAGACAGCCCTCCGAGCACTTCGGTGTCACCGCGCTCGGCCACCCACTGCGCACGCAGCGGCGCCAGGCCCTGGGCGAGGTCGATGACGGCATTGGCGTCGGTGTAGGCGCCGGACGTGTCGTACACCGCCAGCGGGGCGTTGTCCTCGCCACCGAACATGGTCGGGGTGCGCGCCAGCGCGATCTCACGCATCGGCACCAGCAGGTCGGGACGCGAGCCTTCGACGTGGATCTTGTGCGAGCCGGGGATGGGACGGGTGACATCGGCCGACAGCTGTTCGGCCTGGCGGATCAGTTCGGAGGGCACTGCATTCATGGCATTCGTCCGGAGGGGGCGGGACGAAGCGGCGGCGCGCACCGCGCAATGGCGGTGTCGCGAAGCTTCCCTACGGCGGTCTCAACCGCATCAGGTTCGAAGGGTCTGTCTCAACCGGGCGATCCTTGTGGACCGACCCGGTACCCCCGCTTCCACGCGCATTAGACATGGAAACGGGCGCCCGCGCCACGTCCCGGACCGGGCGTTGCCGCGAAAATCACCGGTCCGGAGCCCGCATGCGCCCGGCCCGGGCGCGGGGCCCAGGCCGGAACGCAGCTGCGGCCGCTGCCGTCAGCGATTGGTGTACCAGCCCGCGCAATAGCGCCGGCCATCCCTGACCAGATAGAAGCGGTTGCAGTCGGTGTCGTAGCTGTCGCCGGTGGCGCCGATCTGGTACCCGGACAGGTAGACGCCATTGAGGTGATGGAAGCTGCCGTTCGACTTCAGCGTCCAGTGCTGGTGCGGGCCAGTCGACTGGCCGCCATCGCACAGAGCCTGGCTTCGCGTGTTTGCGGGATTGGCGATGGCGGCATTGGCCGGGACGCTGTCACCGGTGCGGTGGCGCAGGTTCATGAGGTGGTAGTAGGTCGTCGACCAGCCGCCGCTGTGCACCACTTCGGCGAAGCACGAGGAGTGGCGCTTGAACTGCCCGGCCGCCGACGCCGCCACCCAGACGTTGCCCTGGTTGCTGCCCCAGCCGCCACCCTGCGACATGTCCAGCGACGACATGGGGAAGCTGCCCGAGCCGGTGTTGGTGTGTGCGCCGCCGACGTTCCACGTCTGCCCGCGCGGGAACGGGAACTCAAGGATGAAATTTGCCTCGCCTGCGTGTGCGCCGGCGCGCGCGGGGGCGAAACGCGTCGACGCCGCCCTGGCCTTGCGCGGTTCGTTGAACAGCCGGGCATAGGCCTGCTGAAACTCGGCATCGCCACGCAGGACTGCGCCAGCCGCGCTTTCCCCCGACAGCGCGAACAGGGTTCGCAACGGTCCGCTGCGCGACAACGGCACGGGCCCGGTGGCATCTCCGCTGGCGGCATCGCGCTCGTACATCGCCTCGCGCAACGCAAGCGCGATGTCACGTGTCTGTGCATTGAAATCATTGCCGCGCGCGAGTTTGCCGAACGGGCGCCGCATCGCATCGCGCGCAGGGTGCTGGCGGGTCACTACGCCGCTCTGCTGTTCCATCAGTGCGATCAGCACCTTCGGGCTGATGCCGCTGTAACCGGACCAGTGCGATATCGATTCCGCGTACCTGCGCAGGTGCGGTGCATGCCTGGCCAGGTAGGCCTCGATGTCGAAATCGAACATTTCGTCGTACGAGTAGACCAGGTCCTCGCTGCTCAACGCCGTTTCCTTTGCGCTGGCCTGTGCGCTGGCCTGCACGGCGCAGATGCTACCGACGAGCACGCACAACACGGCGCATGCGACACGTCCCTGCTTGGTGAATCCCTTCATGGCAAAGCTCCTGTGAACGATGACGGCAAGACGACTCGAGGCACGACGACCCCGGTCGGAACCGCATATCGATCACAGCGCGTCATCGTCCATGACCGGCAGCTCCACTCGCGCCGCCGCCACGGCGCGAACGAAGCGAATCTAGTCGCATCAACCGACACGTTCAGCGACCCGGTTCACATCACGTCGATCGGCAATGAGCGCAATTGCAATGTGATGGCGCGAACGCACAACGCGCTCACTTCGACATAACGGCAGCGATCCATCGGTGCCGGCGGCGGCCATCGCAGCCGCCGGCATGCCGCCGATCGTGCCGGGACCCTGGGCAGTTGACAGACGGGGAATCGGCGTGATCTTCTCGGTGACATGACGCATCGCAACATGCTGCCGCAGACGCCGCAGACCCTGGTCCTCGACCGGGTTGCCGCCGTCGTGGCCATTGCGATTACCACCGGTACCGGTACCACTCCTCTCGGGGTGCGGACGGGCGTGTCCAGCTGAAACAGACCACGCCTCCGCACCCGACCCGGGTGCGCAGGTGTGCACCCGGACCGGAAGCGGGGCCCACAAGGAGCCCGAACGATGCCTTCCGCCGACGCCGCACCACCCTCCCCTGCGAAATCCGTCGTGGACTGCCACGTCCACAAGTTCGGCGGCAGCAGCCTTGCCGATGCCGCGCTGTACCGCGTCGCGGCCGGGCTGCTGGATGACAAGGCCAGCACCCGCATCGTGGTCGTCTCGGCGATGCAGGGCGTCACCGACGCACTGATCGGCCTGGTTTCAAGCGCGCGTGCCGGCCAGGACTGGGCGCCAGCCTGGGAAACGCTGCGCCAGCGTCACCGTGCCGCGGCCGATGCGCTCGATGGCGAGGGTATCCACGGGCTGCGCCTGGCGCTCGATGCAGATTTCGAGTCGGTTCGCGGGCAACTGGCTGACGTGGCTGGCGGTGGCAGCAACGCGGAATCGACCGCGGCCGCGTTGCCCGGCTGGGGCGAAGTCTGGTCGTCGCGCCTGATGCATGCCGCGCTGGCCGGCGCCTCGCGCGGACAACCGGCCGCCTGGCTGCGACTGGATGCACGCGACGTCCTGGTCGTGCATCCGGGCGAGATGGGGATGGCGGTGGACTGGCCGGCGAGCCGCGAGCGCCTGGCCGGATGGCGCGCGCAGCATGGCAACGGCCATGTCGTCGTCACCGGCTTCGTCGCGCGCGATGCACAGGGGCGGGCGACCACGCTCGGCCGCAACGGCAGCGACTACTCCGCGGCGATCTTCGCCAACCTCTTCGATGCCGATGCGCTGACGATCTGGACCGATGTCGACGGCGTGCTCTCGGCCGACCCGCGGCTGGTGCCAGAAGCGGTCTGCCTGCCGTCGATGTCCTACGCCGAGGCCTGCGAGCTGGCCTACTTCGGCGCCAAGGTGCTGCACCCGCAGACGCTGGCACCGGTGCAGGAGCGCGGCATCCCCCTGTGGATCCGCAATACCCGCCGGCCGCAATTGCCGGGCACGCTGATCAGCCCGAAGAGCGATCCCGACGGCGCGCCGGTCAAGGGCCTGAGCCTGGTCCGCGACATGGCCATCGTCGAACTGGTCGGCAACGGCATGGTCGGCGTGCCGGGCGCGGCCGAGCGCCTGTTCGGCGCGCTGCGCGGTGCCGGCGTATCGGTGACGATGATTTCGCAGGGATCCTCCGAACATTCGATCTGCTGCGTGGTCCGCGCCGACCAGGCCGAGCGCGCGCGCGATGCGGTCGCCGCCGCGTTCGCCGACGCCATCGCCGACAGCCAGGCGCAGGGCGTGACCCTCACCGATGGCATTGCCGTGCTCGCGGCGGTGGGCGACGGCATGGTCGGCACCCCGGGCGTGGCGGCGCGTCTGCTCGGCGGGCTCGCGCAGGCGCGGGTCAATGCCCGCGCCATCGCCCAGGGTGCCGGCGAGCGCAACATCTCGGTCGCCATCGGCGCGCAGGACGCGACGCGAGCCCTGCGCGCGGCGCATGCGGCGTTCTGGCTGTCACCGCAGACGCTCTCGGTGGGCGTGATCGGTCCGGGCCAGGTCGGGCGCGCTCTGTTGTCGCAATTGGCCGCCGCCCTGCCGCAGTTGCGCAAGCGATCCGGGCTCGACCTGCGCCTGCGCGCCCTCGCCAACAGCCGCACCATGCATCTCGACGAGCGAGGGGTGGAGCCGGCCGATGCGATCGCGCGCCTCGACGGTGGCGCCGCCGAACCGGTCGACCTCGAACGCTTCGCCAGCCATGTCCGCGGCGAGCACCTGCCGCACGCGCTGATCGTCGACTGCAGCGCCAGCCCGGCGGTGGCCGCGCTGTATCCGCGCTGGCTCGCGGCCGGCATCCATGTCGTCACCCCGAACAAGCACGCCGGCAGCGGCGACTGGTCGCATTACACCGCGATCCAGGACGCCAGCCGCAGCGGCGGCGGGCGTTTCCGTTACGAAGCCACGGTGGGCGCCGGCCTGCCGGTGATGCTGACCCTGCGCAACCTGCTCGACACCGGCGACGAACTGTCGGGCATCGACGGCATGCTCTCGGGCACACTGGCGTGGCTGTTCAACCGTTTCGACGGCAGCGTGCCGTTCTCGCAACTCGTGCGCGAGGCGCAGGCGCTGGGCTATACCGAACCCGATCCGCGCGACGACCTGTCCGGCCTCGATGTCGCGCGCAAACTGGTGATCCTGGCGCGCGAAGCCGGTCGCGCGCTGTCGCTGGAGGATGTGGAAGTGGAGAACCTGGTGCCCGAGGCACTGCGTGGCGTCGGCCGGGACGAGTTCCTGGCCCGCCTCGAGGAAATGGATGCCCCGATGCTGGCGCGCTACCGCGAGGCCGATGCGCGGCAGCGCTCGCTGCGCCACCTCGCCCGCCTCGACCGCGACGGTCGGGCCAGCGTCGGCGTGGTCGCCCTGCCGCACGAGCACGCCTGCTGCCATACCCGCCTCACCGACAACCTGGTGCAGTTCAGCACCCGCCGCTACGCCGACAATCCGCTGGTGGTACAGGGACCCGGCGCCGGCCCGGACGTGACCGCCGCCGGTGTGTTCGGCGACGTGCTGGCGATCGCGCAGTCGCTCGGTTCGCCGTGTGGCATGCCGATGCTGCATGCCGGCACCGTCCAGCCCGAGGCGCGCGCATGAGCGTCGCACGGGCCGAGGTGCGCGCATGAGCATGAGTATCCAGTCGCCGCCGGACGAATCCACGCGCGGCCAGCGTCTGCTGTGCCGCGCGTTCGCGCCCGGCAGCGTCGGCAACATCGGCGTCGGCTTCGACCTGCTCGGCCATTCCATCGCCGGCGTGCGCGACATCGCGCAGGTGCGGCGCATCGCGCAGCCGGAGGTGCGGATCAACGCCATCCGCGGCGACGTCGCCGGTGCCGGCTCGCTGCCGCTGGAAGCCGAGCGCAATACCGCCGGGCAGGCATTGATTTCGCTCCGGACGAAGCTCGGCCTCGCCCATGGCTTCGAACTGGAACTGGAGAAGGGCATTCCGCTCGGCTCGGGTCTGGGCGGCTCGGCCGCCTCCTGCGTTGCGGCGCTGGTCGCGGCCAACGCACTGCTCGATGCCCCGCTGTCACGCGATGCCCTGTACGAGTTCGCCCTCGATGGCGAGTCGGTTTCGAGCGGCAGTCGCCACGGCGACAACGTCGCACCGATGCTACTGGGTGGCGTGGTCATGGCGACGGCCACGCGGATGATTCCGCTGGCCGTGCCCGACTGGCTGCACGCCGTGGTCGTGCATCCCGACCAGATGCTGGAGACCCGCCGCGCGCGCGCGGTGCTGGCCGAACCGTATCCGCTGTCACTGGTGGTGGAGCAGAGCTCGCACCTGGCATTGTTCCTCACCGGGCTGCAGCGTGGCGATGCCGCATTGCTGCGCGAAGGCCTGCACGACCTGCTGGTCGAACCGCGACGCGCGCCGTTGATTCCGGGATTCCCCGAAGCCAAGGCGGCAGCGCTGGAGCATGGCGCGCTCGGCGCGAGCATCTCCGGTGCCGGACCGAGCACGTTTGCGTGGTTCGCATCGAAAACCGAGGCGGAGGCGGCAGCGCCGGCGATGCAGGCGGCGTTCGCACGGGCCGGTTATGGCTCGCGCGCTTACGTGACGCCGGTGGCGGGGCCGCGGGCGGACGTGATTGCCGCAGACGTGATTGCCGCAGACGTGTTTACCGCATGAACTTCACCAGCACCCGCGGCAAGACGCCCGCCACTGCCATCGACCAGGCCCTCGTCGCCGGACTCGCGCCCGATGGCGGTCTGTACGTGCCAGAACGCATTCCAACGCTGCGACTGTCGCCGGGCGCGACGCTGGCCGACACTGCGCATGCGGTGCTCGCACCCTACTTCGATGACTCTTCGCTACGCGATTCGCTCGCGGCGATCTGCGAACACGCTTACTCCTTCCGCGCGCCGCTGCGGCCCATGTCGGGCGAAGGCGACCATCTGTTCGAGCTGTTCCATGGCCCGACCGCAGCCTTCAAGGACTACGCCGCGCGCTTCCTCGCCGAGTCGCTCTCGCGGCTGCGCCCGCCGGGCGCGGCGCCGACCACCATCCTGGTCGCCACCTCGGGCGACACCGGCGCGGCCGTGGCGGCGGCATTCCACCGGCGGCCCGGGTTCGAGGTAGTGATCCTGTATCCCGAAGGCCGCGTCTCGCCACGCCAGGCACATGGACTGGAATGCTGGGGCGACAACGTGCGCACCTGGCGCGTGGCGGGCAGCTTCGACGACTGCCAGCGGCTGGCCAAGGAGGCGCTGTCGGACGAGTCGCTGCGGCAATCGATGTCGCTGAGTTCGGCCAACAGCATCAGCCTCGGCCGTTTGTTACCACAGGTGGCCTACTACGCGCATGCGGCGCTGGAATTTTCCCGGGAGCACGGCCAGGCGCTGAACTTCATCGTTCCCACCGGCAACCTCGGCAATGCCTGCGCGGCGTACCTGGCGCGACGCATGGGGCTTCCTGTCGGCGAACTGATCCTCGCCAGCAATGCCAACGATGTGCTGCCGCGCTACTTCGCCGGCGAGGAGTACACGCCGCAGGCCACCCGCGCCACGCTGGCCAACGCCATGGACGTCGGCGCGCCGAGCAACTTCGAGCGGTTGCGCTACTGGCACCAGGACGACGCGCAACTTCGCGCCGCAATGAGGGCGCTGGCAGTCGACGATGCCACCATCACCACGACCATCCGCCAGGCGCCGGCGATTCATGGCGTGGTGCCCTGCCCGCACACCGCCACCGGCCTGCACGTACTCGGGCAGGTGCGCGCCCGGGGCGATCGCCGGCCATGGGCGGTCGTGGCCACGGCCCATCCGGCCAAGTTCGATAGCATCGTCGAGCCGCTCGTCGGCCATGCCGTCGAGCCGCCGCCCGAACTGGCCCGGACCCTGTCCTGGCCGGCCTTCGCCGAGCCATTGGCGGTCGACTACCCGGCCCTGCGCGAGCGACTGCTGAAACGATGACGACTTTGTCGCGGTCGGGCGCTGTTACAAACGAAACTGTTGACATGCCCGCGCCGGGCATGTTTCCCTCGGTTCCATGACGCAGCGCAACAACCACCCGCAGACCGCTCAGGCCAGGCCGCAAGGCACGGCGGAGTCGCTGCGACTTGCGTTGACCCTGACCGCAGCGGCGGCGCTCATTCTTGTACTCGTACTTATTACCGGGCATGCCAGCGCGGGGTACGGGTTCGTGTAAGCAACACCACACCACCCAGGTCTGAAACACCAAGACCCCGCGCCCGAGAAGGCGCGGGGTTTTTGTTTTTCAGGGCTTGGGCTTCCTGAAGAGTCCGCACATGGATGTGCGGGCTTTTGCGAGGGATTCGCATATGAGGACGCCAGTTCGTGAGAAGCAACGCCATCAAGCAGGGCCCCGCACGTGCACCGGCACGCGCCATGTTGCGCGCCACCGGCCTGGACGACGCCGCGATCGCGAAACCGCTGGTCGCCGTCGTCCACACCTGGTCGGACGTGTCGCCGTGCAACTTCACCCTGCGCGACCTCGCCCAGGACGTGCGCCAGGGCGTGATCGACAACGGTGGAACGCCGATCGAGTTCAACACGATCGCCGTCACTGACGGCATCGCCATGGGGTCCGATGGCATGCGCGCCTCGCTGGCATCGCGCGAGACGATCGCCGATTCGATCGAGCTGGCGGTCAACGGCCACTGTCTCGACGCGATGGTGCTGCTGGTCGGCTGCGACAAGACCATCCCGGCCGCGGCGATGGCGGCAGCGCGCATGGATATCCCGACGGTGATCCTCTACGGCGGCACGATCATGCCGGGCCACTGCCCGACGAAGCAGGGCGACGAGGACCGCGCCCTCACCGTGCAGGACGTCTTCGAAGCCGTCGGCGCGCATTCGGCCGGGCGCATCGACGACGCCGAGCTGCACCGTATCGAATCCCATGCCTGCCCCGGCGCCGGTGCCTGCGGCGGCCAGTTCACCGCCAACACGATGGCGATGGTGCTGACCTTCCTCGGCCTGTCGCCGTTGCAGTTGAACGACATCCCGGCGATCCACGCCGCAAAGCCCGCCGCCGCGCGGGCCTGCGGCGCGCTGGTGATGGACCGCTTGCGCAACGGCGGGCCGGGACCGCGCGACATCCTCTCCCCAGTCGCGTTGCGCAACGCGGCCCGCGCGGTCTCGGCCACTGCCGGTTCCACCAACGCTGCACTGCACCTGCTGGCGATCGCACACGAGGCCGGCGTCGCCTTCGGCCTGGAAGAGTTCGAAGCGGCGTCTCGGATGACGCCGGTGATCGCCGACCTCAAGCCCGGTGGCCGCTACACCGCCGCGGAGATGTTCGAACAGGGCGGCACCGCACTGGTCGCGCGCGAGTTGCGCGCCGCCGGCCTGATCGAGGACATCCCCACCGTCACCGGCCGCTCGTTCTTCGCCGAACTCGACGACGTGCCGGCACCGGCCCGACAGGACGTGGTGCGGCCGGTGCACGATCCGATCAAGCCGCGCGGTGGCTACTCGATCCTCTACGGCGACCTCGCGCCCGAAGGCTGCATCGTCAAGCTCGCCGGCCACGGCCGCGAGCATTTCGAAGGCATCGCGCGGGTGTTCGATTCGGAAGAAGCGGCGTTCGCGGCGGTGCAGGCGCGCCAGGTGAATGCAGGCGACGTCGTGGTGATCCGCTTCGAAGGCCCGGCCGGCGGCCCGGGCATGCGCGAAATGCTGGCCGTCACCGCGGCACTGGTCGGCCAGGGACTCGGAAACGACGTCGCGCTGATCACCGATGGCCGCTTCAGCGGCGCCACGCACGGCTTCATGGTCGGCCACATCTCCCCGGAAGCGGCGCACGGTGGCCCGATCGCAAAGCTGCGCGAAGGCGACCGCGTGCGGATCGATGTCGGCACGCGTCGCATCGATGTCGATGCCGATCTGTCGACGCGCACCGCCGCACGCATCTCGCCGCGCGTGACCACCGGCGTGCTGGCCAAGTACGCGCAGCTGGTCAGCTCGGCCTCGCGCGGCGCGGTGACCGCACCGGGACCGCTCGATGACCGTCGCATCGCCAGCCAGCTGATCGACTCCGGCGCGAGCAACGCGACCGAATCACGTGAACCCGTCCCAGCCTGACCTGAAGTCGTTCGTCCCTGTTCTTCATTCGCTCCTCCAACCCCGCTCGTGAACTCCACAAGGACTTTGCAATGACCACCAGCTCCAATCCCCGCGTCGCCATCGTCGGTTACGGCAGCCAGGGCCGCGCCCATGCACTGAACCTGCGCGACTCCGGCTTCGACGTCACCATCGGTCTGCGCCCGGGTGGCCCGAC
>DATDBK010000095.1:0-11544 GCA_036524935.1 Lysobacter sp.
ACGCCGTTCGGCGGTCTGCTCTCTGTTGCACTTTCCGTCGGCTTGCGCCGCCCAGGCGTTACCTGGCACCGTGCCCTGTGGAGCCCGGACTTTCCTCGGCACCCCCGAAAGGATGACGCGACTGCCTGGCCGACTCCGCCGTGTTTATTCTACCGCTTCGCGTTGAATAAACCCCAAAGTTTGCGTAGCAAACTTCGGGCCCCGACTCAGTTGATCCCCAAATCCCTGCCGCTGCCGCGGCGCCCCCTTTACTAAAGGGGGCTGGTTGCGGCTGTGCGCGTGCCTGGCTGCGCCTGGCCCCCGGGTGCGCTTCGCTTACCCGGGCTACGTCACTACCTCGTCATTCCCGGCCCCGGGTGCGCTTCGCTTACCCGGGCTACTTCACCACCTCGTCATTCCCGGCCCCGGGTGCGCTTCGCTTACCCGGGCTACTTCACCGCGCGCGTGTACCCCGGGTAAGGCCGCAGGCCGCACCCGGGAACGCATCATTCCGAAGACCGGGAAACGAAGTGCCGAAGCGTCGTCCGCCGGGTCGGGGATTGATCCGCAGCGGGCCACGGATGGCCCGCGCCCCGCATCGGACATGGATGTCCGATTAAGGGGCGGAGCAATCCCCGGGCCGGCGGACGACGCCGAGCCGAAGGCCGATGCACCAGGCTGCGCCGGCATCAGGCTTCGTCGGAGTTGTAGAGCGCCTTGCGCGGTGCGCCGCTCAGTTCGGCGGCTAGCTTGGCCGCCTGCGAGGGCTTCAGGTGCTCGCTGAGCTTGGCGTACAGGCGTCGGCCCTCGGCGATGCTGGCGTCGGCGTCGTCGCCCGCGCCTTTCACGATCACCACGAATTCGCCCTTGCGCTGGTTGGCGTCGGCCGCCACCCGCGCCCGCAACTCTCCGAGGGTGCCGTCGAGGACTGTCTCGAACAGTTTGGTCAGCTCGCGGCCGACCACTGCGACGCGGTCGTCGCCGAACGCCGCTGCCAGGTCAACCAGCGACTCTTCGATGCGATGCGCCGACTCATAGAAGATAAGCGTGCGCGGCTCGCCAACCAGGCGCGACAGGCGCTCACGCCGGGCCGAGCCCTTGGCTGGCAGGAAGCCTTCGAAGACGAAACGATCGCTGGGCACGCCGGCGACACTCAATGCCGCGATCGCCGCGCAGGCTCCCGGCACCGGCGAAACACGGATCCCGGCCGCACGTGCAGCGCGGACCAGGCGAAAGCCCGGATCGCTCACCAGCGGCGTGCCCGCATCCGACACCAGCGCCAGCGATTCGCCGGAACGCAGGCGCGCCACCAGTTGCGCCGCCTGCGCCTCCTCGTTGTGCTGGTGCAACGCCAGCAACGGCCGCTCGAGGCCGAAATGCGCCAGCAACTGGCGCGTGTGGCGAGTGTCCTCGGCGCAGATCGCGCTCACCGTCTTGAGGGTCTCCAACGCCCGCGCGGTCAGATCACCGAGGTTGCCGATCGGAGTGGCGACGACATGGAGGGTACCCGGAGGTGGGAGATTTGCTGCTTGGGGCGTAGGCATCGTGCGTCTGCGGTGGGGCCGGGTAGAATCCTAACCGGTCCCTCAGGAACGCCGCGTCGCGGCGAATGCATGCCGATGATCCCAGCTTCGAATCGATGGGCGATGAAATGGATCTTCGCCGTGGCCATCAGCACCGCGCTGCTGGGCGGTTGCGCCACGGTTACCCACACCGGCACGACGTCCCAGGCCAGCCACAACGCCACGATCATGCAGGCCGGGGAACTGGCCCGGGCGGGTGCCGCCCTGGTCGGACCTGCGCGCACCGCCAACGATCGCCAGATCGAGCGCCTGCTGGCGCAGCTCGACAACCCCACGCTCACCCGCGAAGCCGCGGCGCTTGCCGCCGGCGACCCGCTCTACAACTACGTCGGCCAGGCCCTGCTGCGTCGCGGCCTGCCGCTGCCGCGCCCGTTCGATCGCAGCGCATGGCGCTTCGATGCCGGCAATCGCCCGCCGGCCGACAGCGATGGCTACCGCCCGCCGGTGAAGCTGGCGGTGCTGCTGCCGATGTCGGGCACGCTCGCCGTCCCGGCCACCCCGGTGCGTGACGGCCTGCTGGCCGGCTACTACGGTGAATCCCGCCGCCGCCCCGACATCAGCTTCTACGACACTGCCGGCACCACCGGTGGCGCGCTGGCCGCATACGACATGGCCGCGGCCGAAGGCAACGATTTCGTCATCGGCCCGCTCGGCCGTGACGAAGTCAACGCACTGTTTGGCAAGGCTTCGCTGCCGGTGCCGGTACTCGCCCTCAACCGTGGCGACGTCTCGCCGCTGAACGGCAACGCCAGCTTTTCGCTGTCGCCGGAAGACGAAGGCATCGCTGCCGCCGAGTACTTCCTCGGCCGCGGTGCGCGCCGGATCCTGGTGATTGGCGGCAGCGACGACTCGCAGCAGCGTGCGGTCACCAGCCTGCGCGACCGACTGGTCGAACGCGGCGGTGAAGTCACCGACGTCGTCGGCGAAGGCGTCGCCGACCTCGGTCCGTATGCGCAGAAGGCCGGCGGCGTCGACGCGGTGTTCCTCGCCATCAAGGGCAGCAATGCGCGCGTGCTGATGCCGAAGTTGGCGCTGGCCGGCCTCGCCGGCAAGCCACGCGTTGCGACCTCGCAGATCCTGTCCGGCACCGGCAAGCCGGAAGAAGACCGCATCCTCGACGGCATCGTCTTCCCGAGCGACGTGTGGACGACGCGCGGCGTTGCCGGCCTGCCGCCGGCGAGCATTGTCGGCGCGCAACTGTCGAGCGCCAAGGGGCCGGCCGCGCGCCTGTTCGCCTTCGGCTACGACGCCTGGAAGATAACCGCGTACCTGCAGCGACTGGCCACCGGCGCCGATGCCCACATCGACGGTGCGACCGGCACGCTGCGGCTGGACGGCTTCGGCAATGTCCTGCGCACGCCGGCGTGGTCGACGTTCAGTGCCGGCGTCGCCACCCCGCTGAGCGATGCCGCCCAGCGCTGACACCCGCTCCCGGGGCGCGGCGGTCGAAGCCGCCGCGCGCCAGTACCTGATCGATGCCGGCCTGCGCGAAGTGGCCAGCAATGCGAACTACCGCATCGGCGAACTCGACCTGGTGATGATCGACGGCGCCACGCTGGTGTTCGTCGAAGTGCGCTACCGGCGAAACTCGCGCTTCGGCGGCGGCGCCGCCTCGGTCGACGTGCACAAGCGCCGCAAGCTGGTTCGCGCGGCGATGGTCTTCCTTGCGAGGAACCGCCGCTACGCGAATGGCGCGTGCCGCTTCGATGTCATCGAAGCCGAGGGCGACCCGGCCGCGCCGAAGCTCAACTGGCTGCGCGACGCGTTTCGCGCGGATGACTGCTGAGCGCCTGGTCGTTGCAAACCATGCTCAGGGCGCCGCGGTCTTCGGCACCACGATCGGCTTGCCCTTCTCGACCAGATAGGTCGCAAGTTCCGCAGCGTTGTCGCTGCCGACGTTACGCGCCGCATGTGCCTCGCCAGCCGGGATGTACAGCGACTGGCCGGCCTTCAGGGTGACGGGCGGCTTGCCTTCGAACGAGTACTCGAGCGTGCCTTCCAGGACGTAGGCCACTTCGATGCCCGGATGCGTGTGCATGCCGAACGCAGCACCAGGGGCGAAATCCACGCGAACCTGGACCAGTTCGCGACCGGCCTGGTCGAGGTCATGGCGCAGCGCTTCGTGACGCTTGATGCCGTCAGGTCCGGCGGCATGCGCGCCGGCCAGCGAAGCGCCTGTCAGGAGGACCGCCATCAGTGCGGTGGCAAGTTGCAGGTTCTTCATGTCGCTCTCCGTTTGTGTGAAAGCCATGACACCACCGCAACGTACCTGGGATGTGTCCGCCGCCTGGTCCGTTCGTCAGCTTCTGTATCAGGTTGCAGCAGCGAAACGTTTTGCCACTTGTCCGCACACCGTTGGTCGGAATGGCTTTGCTGAACAGCCACATGAGGCCTTGGCTATACAGAACCTGAACCTGTGCAGGCCCACTGTCCGAGGCCTCGCGGGCGTGGGCCGGCGTTTTGGAGTGGTTCTATGAAGCGCAAGTCGCAAGTCCTGACGGGGGCGTTGGCAGGGATACTGGGTGGCCTCATCGCGCCGGATCTTCTGGCCGTCGAGATCATCACCAAGGAAGACATCATCAACAACGTGGTCAAGACGGACCAGCTGGAAAAAGTGGCCGACAACGCCATCTTCCTGCTCGATACATCGTCCTCGACCAACCGCAAGTTCGGCGACACCGGCAAGCCCGTCGTGCAGGTGGTGAAGGAAGAGCTCAAGAACCGGAATTCCTACTTTCCGGATCTTGGCTACAACATGGGCATCTACACCTACACGGATTGGCAGGACAATTATCCGGTCCAGCCGTACGACCGCGCGAAGGTCGACGCGGCGCTCGATGGCGTGCGCAACAAGGGCAGCGGCATCACGCCACTGAACACCGGCCTGGAAAAGCTCGAGGGCATCCTCAAACCGCTGACGGGGCGCAGCAGCGTGTTCGTGTTCTGGGACGGTGAATACACCGGACAGAATCCCGCCGAGATCGCCAAGCGGCTGGCCAAGGAATACGACGTCTGCTTCTACGTCATCAGCAGCGCCAAGCCGGCAAGGGAAGCCACGCTTGCGAAGGATGTCGCGAGCCTCAACGCATGCTCGCGCGTGATACCGCTTGCCGATTTCTTCAACCACCCCGAGTACACAAGCGGCGCACTGTACGACGTGAAGGTCAACGAGCAGGTCGTCACCACGACCGACACCAAGATCGTCGGACTCAAGGCGGACAACATCAACTTCGCCTTCAATGAGACCGCCCTCGCCGACAAGGACAAGGCCGAGCTGGACAAGGTGGCGGAGTTCATGAAGGACAAACCCAAGTCGTATGCCGTCATCGCCGGCTACACGGACAACGTCGGTACCCGCGACTACAACGAGCGCCTCTCGCGTGATCGCGCGCAGATGGTCGGTCGCTACATGACCGAGAAGCACGGCATCGACAACTCGCGGATGGTGCTGTTCTGGTACGGCCCCAAGAACCCGATCGTGGCCAACGACACGCCGCAGAACCAGGCCAAGAACCGGCGCGTCGAAATGAACGTCGGACTGGGCGAGTAAGCGACCCGACGCCTCGGACATCGTCAGGGCCCGCCAGGCGCGGGCCCTGACGTGTCGTCCGCGGCAGCACCCTCGCAGTACGTTCCATCGGCGCGGGCGGCCGTGTTCATCATGTGAACGGCGGCGCCTGCGCGGGGCCTATGATGGCCTCCGAAGCGCCCCACACGCCGTCCGCCACGGCCGGCTGCGAAACCGGACGTCTTGCGATTGGAGAATTCCGATGCGCATTTCCGCACGTCATCTGCCGCTCGCTGCCGTGCTGTTCGTGGCAACGGCTGGCGCCGCACCGCAAGCTTCCGCGCCAGCTACGCCCGTCGCGTCATCGGCGCAGTCGGACGCTTTCAGCGCCGAACAGCTCGACCAGATGATGGCGCCGCTGGCGCTGTATCCCGATTCGCTGCTCGCGCAGGTGCTGATGGCATCGACCTACCCCGGCGACGTCGCCGATGCGGTGAAGTGGTCGAAGGCGCATCCGGATGCCAAGGGCGATGACGCCGTTCGCCAGGTGGGCAGCCAGCCGTGGGATCCGAGCGTGCAGTCGCTGGTGGCGTTCCCGCAGGTTCTCGACCAGCTGGGCAAGGATCCGGCGTGGGTGCAGCGAATGGGCGATGCGTTCCTGGCCCAGCCCGATGCCGTCATGGACTCGGTGCAGCGGCTTCGCCGACAGGCGCAGGCCGCCGGCAACCTGAAGTCGACCGAGCAGCAGAAGGTGACCACCGAGCCGGCCACGGGCAGCACCACGACGGTCGCTCCGGCCGCATCGACCATCATCATCGAACCGGCCGATCCGCAGGTCGTGTATGTCCCGGCGTACAACTCGACCACGGTCTATGGCACCTGGCCCTATCCTTCGTATCCGCCCTACTACTACCCGCCGTCGCCGTACTACTACCCGGGCGGCGCGCTGTGGGCGGGGCTGGCGTTCGGCACCGGCGTGGCAATCACCGCGGCCTTGTGGGGCGACTTCAACTGGGGCCACGGCGACGTCGACATCAACGTCGATCGCTACAACAACATCAACAGCAATCGCCAGATCAACCGTGGCGACAACACCTGGCGCCACAACGCGGGCAACCGCGATGGCGTGCCTTACCGCGACCGTGCAAGCCGCGAGCAATACGGCAGGCAGAAGGATGGCGCCGGCCAACGCGAGAATTTCCGTGGACACGACCCCGCACGTGCCGCCGACCGCCAACGCGCGCGCGAGTCGATGTCGCAGCGCGGCTTCGACTCGCCCGCCGCGAGCAACCGCGAGGCGCGCGATCGCGCCGGCCAGGCCTCGCAGCAGATGAACCGACAGCAAGGCGGCGCGCGCGACACCGCAGCGGCACGCCAGGGCGCGCAGGGCCGCGCCGATTCGCAACGCAATGCCCAGGCGCGACAGGGCACTCGCCAGCAGTACCAGGGCGGCAATCGAAGTAGCAACAACAACGCATTCGCCGGCGCCGGCAATCCCGGCCAGAGCCGGGCATCGGCCAATCGTGGCCACGGCAGCTATTCCGCATCGCAGCGACCGTCGAGTGCACGCGGTGGCGGCCGGCAGATGTCCCGCCCGTCGCGCGCGCCCTCGCGCTCGGGCGGCGCGCGGCGACGCTGAGAGGAGACGACGATGATCACCGCCGTTCGCTTGTTCGCGCTGGCCTGCCTGGCCCTGATGGCTCCACTGGCCACTGCGCAGGAGGCATTCCCGACACAGGAAGCCGCCGTGCAGGCACTGGTGACCGCGCTCGGCACGACGAAGGTCGACGAGCCACGCCTTGGCGCAATCCTCGGTCCCGACTGGGTGATCTACGTGCCGCGTGGCAGCGTCGAGCGCAGCGACGTCGATGCGTTCCTCGTGCGCTATCGCGAGAAGCATTCGTTCCAGACGCCTGCCCCGGGCCGCGCGATCCTCGCCGTCGGCAAGGACACCTGGACCCTGCCCATCCCGCTGGAGAAAAAGCCCGACGGCTGGAAGTTCAACGTCAAGGCCGGTGAGACGGAAATCCGCGCGCGCCGGATTGGCCGCAACGAGCTCGCCGCGGTCCAGGCCGCACTCGCCTACCACGATGCGCAGATGGACTATGCCTCCATCGACCGCAACGGCAACGGCGTGCTTGAGTATGCGCAGCAGTTCCTCAGCAGCGATGGCCTGCACGATGGTCTTTACTGGCCCGAGGAGAACGGCATCGACGACAGTCCGCTCGGCCCGCTGTTCGGCGACGACACGCCCGACGGCGAATGGCACGGGTACAAGTACCGCATCCTGACCGCGCAGGGGCCGTCGGCTCCGGGCGGTGAGTACGACTATCTGATCGGCGACAGCATGAGCCGCGGATTCGCACTGGTGGCGTGGCCGGCCAGATATGCCGACACCGGCGTGATGAGTTTCATGATCAGCCACGAGGGCGAAGTGTTCGAGAAGGACATGGGCCCGGAAAGCGAGAAGCTCGCCGAAGCCATGACGCGCTTCGATCCGGACAGCAGCTGGAAGGAAGTACCGACGGACACCGCGGCAGCCGCCAAGTGAGTGGTACCTGACCCATGTCGGGCGGAAATGCGATGAGGACCGTCATCGCCGCCGTCGTGCTGGTCGTTGCAGGCTGCAGTGCCACTGCGCCGAAAGTCGAGCCACCGCCGGTGCAGCCCGGGCAATCGGAAGCGGACAAGGCCGTGGACGCCGGCCGCGGTGAGTTCACCATCGCCGCAGGAATGCTCGATACCTGGAATGCGGTCGGCCAGATCCTGATCCGGCTCGATGGCGTCACCTACGAGGCGCGCGCGCAGATGCTCGGCATCTATACCGTGCGCTATCGGGGCGAACGTTTCATCGTCCTCACCCGGGCGCTGGTAGCCGACGGACAGCGCCAGGGACTGGCCACCGAGGTCGGTGCGCTCTGGCTGGACGGCAAACCAAACAACAGCATGGCGGCGCGCGAGCTGTTGAAAGAGCTGCAGCACCGGTTGCCCGCGGAGCTCGCGCTGATCAAGGCCGGCGGCCGGGGCAAGCCGAAGAACTGACGCCATGGATCCGCGGCAAGGACCTGCTGCCGGTGGAGCGACGCGTTATCCTGCGCAGCGATGAACACTCCCCTGCCCGGGCTTCATGCCGAGATGGCCGCGCTGCTCGGCGACGGCTGGCGCAGTGATCCCAGCGAGCGCCTGGCCTACGCGTATGACAACTCGCGACGGCAATCGTTGCCCGATGCGGTCGCATTGCCGACGACACGCGAACAGGTCGTCGCACTGGTTCGCGCCTGTCGCGCGCATGGCGTGGCCGTGGTCGCGCGCGGGCGCGGCACCAATACCACCGGCGCCGCGGTGCCGGTGGCAGGTGGCGTGGTGGTCTCGTTCGAGCGGATGAACCGCATCATCGACATCCGGCCTGGCGATCGCTGCGCGGTGGTCGAACCCGGCGTGCTCAATGGCGACCTGCAGGCGGCATTGAAACCGCACGGGCTGTTCTGGCCACCCGATCCGACCAGTGCCGGTTACAGCTCGATCGGTGGCAACCTCGCCTGCAATGCCGGCGGTCCGCGCGCGGTGAAGTACGGTGCCAGCCGCGACAACGTGCTGGCGCTGACCGCGGTCACCGGAACGGGCGAGCTGATCCATTGCGGCACCGCGACCACCAAGGGCGCGACCGGTTACGACCTGCAGCGCCTGCTGGTCGGCAGCGAGGGAACGCTGGCACTGATCGTCGAGGCCAGCCTGCGCCTGACCCCCGCCCCGAGGTCGCGGCGTGCCCTGCGCGCGATCTATCGCGACGTCTCCAGTGCCGCGAAGGCCGTTGCGCGCCTGATGGCGCAGCCGCTGACGCCGTCGATGCTGGAGTTCATGGACGCCGATGCGGTCCGCCTGGCGCGCGACGTCGGTGGCGCCGACCTCCCGCACGATGCCGGCGCGTTGTTGATGGTCGAGGCCGACGGTGACAGCGAGACGCTGGCGCACGACATCGAGGCACTGATGCGCGCCGCCGAAGGCGATGGGCTGATTTCGATCGACGATGCGGCCGACGAAGCCGCGCGCGAAAAGCTGTGGGCCGCGCGCAAGGCGCTGTCGCCTTCGCTGCGCACGCTGGCGCCAGGGAAGATCAACGAGGACGTGGTGGTGCCGGTGTCGCGCATCCCGCAGCTGGTGGATGGCGTGCAGGCACTGTCACGCGAGTTCTCGTTGCCGATTGTCTGCTTCGGCCATGCCGGCAACGGCAACCTGCACGTCAACCTGCTCTACGACCCTGCCGATTCGTCGCAGAGCGAAAGCGCGCATGCAGCGATGGGCCGGGTGTTCGCGCTGACACTGTCGCTCGGCGGTACGTTGTCGGGTGAGCACGGCATCGGCCTGGCCAAGCGCGAGTTCATGCCGCTGGCGATCGACGCGCCCACCCTGGCGATGATGCGGGCGGTGAAGGCAGCCTTCGACCCGGACGGAATATTGAACCCCGGAAAATTGTTACCGTAGCCCGGGTAAGGCCAAAGGCCGCACCCGGGGAGCCAGGCGCCCCAACGACGCTCAGCCGAAGTGTTCGTAGCCTTTACGCAACGGCATCCACTCAATCGCATCGGCGTCGAAGAGACGAACGCCCTCCTTCGCCGTGATCCGGCCGACCCAGCTCACCGCCACGCCAACCGAATCGGCAACACGCTGGACGTCAACCAGCGATCCGGACGGCGCCGAGAAGCACAGCTCGTAATCGTCGCCGCCCGCTACCTGCAGCGATCGTCGTGCGTCCTCGTTCGCAAATGCCTGCAGCGCGTCGGATGCCGGCAGCGATTCGAGGTCGACATCGGCGCCATTGCCACTGGCGCCACAGACATGGGAGAGGTCGGCGAGCAGTCCGTCCGACAGGTCGATGCAGGCGTGCGCGATTCCGACCAGGGCTCGCCCCAGCGCGACACGCGGCGTCGGCCGGTCCAGTCGCGCGCGCAGTCGCGCATCGACCGCTGCGCCCGTGCGCCATTGCTCCAGTGCCGCGGCGGCATCGCCGAGGGTGCCGCTGACCCAGACGTCGTCGCCAACGCGCGCCGCATCACGCCGAAGTGCGCGACCGGGCGCGATGAAGCCATGCACGGTGACGCTGATCGAGAGCGGGCCGCGTGTGGTGTCACCGCCGACGAGGGCGATGCGGTGCTGCAAGGCGAGATCGAGGAAGCCATCGAGGAAGCCATCGAGCCAGGCATCGCCGCCATCGGGCAGCGACAGTGACAGCGTGCACCAGGCCGGCTCGGCACCCATCGCGGCGAGGTCGGAGAGATTGACCGCAAGCGCCTTCCAGCCGATGTCCGCAGGTGCGGTTTCGACCGGAAAATGCACGCCGGCGTTGAGCGTGTCGGTGGCGACGGCCAGTTGCATCCCGGCCGGCACCTGCAACAGCGCGGCATCGTCGCCGATACCGAGCACCACGTCGTCACGAAGTGCGACACGCGACTGGGTGCGTGTCTGGATATGGGCGATCAGGTCGAATTCGGCGATGGTCGTGTCCTCGCTGCCCTGCCCCTCACCCAGGCCCTCTCCCGCGGGCGGGAGAAGGGGCAAACCTTACTTGCTGCGCGGCGCCTGCACTTCGGTCGCGCGCCACGCGGCGGCGGCATGGTCGAGCACGCCGTTGACGTAGGTGTGGCCGTGCTCGGCACCGAAGCGCTTGACCGACTCGATCGCCTCGTTGATCACCACGCGGTACGGCACGTCGGGGCGCAGGCGCAGCTCGTAGGCGGCGATGCGCAGGGCCGCGCGCTCGATCGCGTCGACCTGGTCGATCTCGCGATCGAGGAACGGCTGCAGCGCCTCGTCGAGGTCGTTGCAGTGCTGGTCGACGCCGCGCACCAGATCCTCGAAGTACTCGAGGTCGGCGACTTCGTGCGCCTGCTCGTGGGCGAACTGCGAGATCACGTCGGGCGCGGTGGCGCCGGACATCTGCCAGGCATACACGGCCTGCAGGGCGCGGCGGCGTGCGCGCGAGCGCGCTACGGGATCGATTCCATCATTACGACGGCGGTTCATGGCAGTTGTCCCAGCAGGTGACTCATTTCCAATGCGGCCAGTGCCGCTTCTTCGCCCTTGTTGCCGTGGCTGCCGCCTGCGCGGGCCTCGGCATCTTCGTGGCGCTCGACCGCGAGCACGCCGTTGGCCACGGGCAGGCCGTAGTCCAGCGACACCCGCATCAGGCCGTCCGAGCAACCGTCCGCGACCTGTTCGTAATGACGCGTGTCGCCGCGAACGACGCAACCCAGCGCGACCACCGCGGCATGCTGCCCGGCGGCGCCCAGTCGCGCGGCGACAAGCGGGATCTCCCAGGCACCGGGAACGCGGATCACGTCGACCGCGGTCTCGGCCACGCCGTTGTCGGTGAACGTCTTGCGTGCACCGGCCACCAGCGTATCGGTGATGCGCGGGTTCCAGCGACTGGCAATGATCGCGAAGCGCGCGCCCTCGGGGCTGCGCAGGTCGCCTTCG
>DATDBK010000096.1:0-8792 GCA_036524935.1 Lysobacter sp.
GCAGGTACCCGATGAAGGCTTTTGTGCGCGGCGCCGCCGTGTTGATCACTACTGCGGCCACGCTGTTCGGCGCGGCAGCCTCTGCCCAGGACAAGACCGTGCTTACTACCGAACGCGACAAGGCCAGCTACATGGTTGGCACCGACATTGCCCAGTCCATTGCCCCGGTGGCGCCGGACATCGACCTGGCCGCGTTCGAACGCGCCATCAAGAATGCTTTCGACGGCGGCAAGCCGCTGATCAGCGAAGACGAAGCGCAGGCCGTCGGCCCAGCGCTGATGCAGCGAATCGCATCGCGCGCCGGCCAGGCGCCGGCCGGCAGCAAAGTGCCCGAAGTGCCCAAGGACAAGGTGGCGTACCTGGTGGGTGCCGACGTCGGCCGTTCGCTCGCTCCGATCAAGGACGAGCTCGATCTGCCGGTGGTCGTACAGGCCATCCGCACCAGCTTCAACAAGGGCGCTCCGCTGTTGAGCGAAGCCGAGCAGGGCGCTGTTCGCCAGTCCTTCCAGCAGAAGGTGCAGGCGAAGATGCAGGCACAGGCTTCGGCGCTGGGCGACAAGAACAAGGCCGATGGCGCTGCGTTCCTGGCAAAGAACAAGACGGTCAAGGGCGTGTTCACAACCGGCTCGGGCCTGCAGTACATGATCCTGCGCCAGGGTTCGGGCGCGCGCCCGAAGTCGACCGACCAGGTCCGCGTCAACTACCAGGGCACGCTGCTCGACGGCACCGTGTTCGACAGCACCTACGATCGCGGCCAGCCGACCGAGTTCGCACTCAACCAGGTCATCGCCGGCTGGACTGAAGGCCTGTCGATGATGCCGGTGGGCAGCAAGTTCCGCTTCTGGATCCCGGGCGAACTGGCCTACGGTCCGAAGGGCACCCCGGGTGGTCCGATCGGACCGAATGCCACCCTGGTGTTCGACGTTGAACTGATGTCCATCCTCTGAACCCGGTCGATACGTCTACCGTTCAGTTCGAAGCTGGCAGTTTGTCAGGCCTTAACGGCAGCGTGGCATCCACGCCGCGCTGCCGCCCCCGATTGCCGATCCCGATTGCCATCCCATTTCCCCGGAGCCACCGTCCAATGAAGTTTTCCCCGCGCCATACCGCTCTCGCTCTGGCCATTGCCTCGCTCGCGGCGCTGACGGCCGCCTGCAACAAGCCCGCCGACAAGGCTGCTGACGCCGCCAAGCCCGATGCCGCAGCCGATGCCGGCAAGGCCGGGGCGAAGGCGATCCCGGGCCTTGCGACCGAGAAGGAGCAGGTCAGCTACATGATCGGCATGGACATGGCGCGCTCGCTGGAGCCGGTCAAGGACGAGATCGACCTGGATACGCTGCACAAGGCGCTCAAGAGTTCGCTCGCCGGCGAGAAGCCGCTGCTCGACGAGAAGCAGGCGGCCGAGATCCGCGAGGCGTTCGGCCAGAAGGTGCAGGCCCAGCGCATCGCCAAGATGATGGCCGACGCCAAGAAGAACCTCGAGGACGGCCAGAAGTTCATGGCCGAGAACAGCAAGAAGCCGGGCGTGGTGACGACCGCTTCGGGCCTGCAGTATCAGGTCCTGACCGAAGGCAAGGGCGCCAAGCCCAGCGTCACCGACGCGGTCAGCGCGCACTACAAGGGCGCATTACTCGACGGCAAGACCTTCGACAGCTCCTATGACCGTGGCGAGCCGGCGACCTTCGTGCTCGGCCAGCTGGTGCCGGGCTGGCAGGAAGGCATCGCGTTGATGCCGGTCGGCAGCAAGTACCGCTTCTGGATCCCGAGCAAGCTGGCCTATGGCGAGCAGGGCGCAGGCCCGATCGGCCCGAACCAGACGCTGGTGTTCGAGGTCGAGCTGCTCGACATCGTCAAGCCCGGTAATGCGAAGAAGTAAGTAGCGGGCAGCAATCCGGGCGCGCGGGGCGGACTCGTTCCGCGCACCCGCTCCGCGCACCCGCAGACCCGTTTCTTGTTGGAGTACCTATGCGCGTCACCATCTTCGGCACCGGATACGTTGGCCTGGTCACGGGCACCTGCCTGGCCGACGTCGGCCATGACGTGGTCTGCGTGGACATCGACCAGGCCAAGGTCGACGGCCTCAACAACGGCGTGATCCCGATCTACGAGCCGGGACTGGAGCCGATGGTCAAGGCCAACCATGCTGCGGGGCGCCTGCGTTTCACCACCGATGCCGAAGCGGCCGTGGGCCATGGCGACGTCGTGTTCATCGCCGTGGGCACGCCGCCGGACGAGGATGGCAGCGCCGACCTCAAATACGTGCTGGCGGTTGCGCGCACGATCGGCCGCCATCTGGAGCGGCCGGTGGTAGTGGTCAACAAGTCGACGGTGCCGGTCGGCACGGCCGACAAGGTTCGCGCGACGATTGCCGCCGAGCTGGCGTCGCGTGGCGCCGACCTTGGCTTCGAGGTCGCCTCCAATCCGGAGTTCCTGAAGGAAGGCGACGCAGTCAACGACTGCATGCGTCCGGACCGGATCGTGATCGGTGCCAGCAGCGTGGCGGCGGTGGAAAAGCTGAAGCGACTGTACGCACCGTTCAACCGCAACCACGAGCGCATCGTGGTGATGGACGTGCGTTCGGCGGAGCTGACCAAGTACGCGGCCAACGCCATGCTCGCGACCAAGATCAGCTTCATGAACGAGATCGCCAACATCGCCGAGAAGGTCGGTGCCGACGTCGAGATGGTCCGCCAGGGCATCGGCTCGGACCCGCGCATCGGCTGGCACTTCATCTACCCGGGCGCGGGCTATGGCGGCTCGTGCTTCCCCAAGGACGTGCAGGCGCTGGCGAAGACGGCGCAGCAGCATGGCTACGACGCTCAGCTGCTGGGCGCGGTCGAGTCGGTCAATGATCGCCAGAAGGAACACCTGTTCGAGCTGATCGGCCGCCATTACGACGGCGCGATCGCCGGCAAGACGTTCGCGGTGTGGGGCCTGGCGTTCAAGCCCAACACCGATGACATGCGCGAGGCCTCGAGCCGCCGCCTGTTGCAGCTGCTATGGGATGCCGGCGCCAAAGTGCGCGCCTACGACCCGGAGGCGAGCGACGAGGCGCAGCGGATCTTTGGCGAACGCGACGACCTGGTGCTGTGCGATTCCGCGCGCGCCGCGCTGGCCGATGCCGACGCGCTGGTCGTGGTGACCGAATGGAAGCAGTTCCGCAGCCCCGATTTCCAGCGCCTGGGCCAGTCGCTGGCCGACCGCGTGATTTTCGATGGCCGCAACCTCTACCACCCCGACGAAGTCGAGGCGGCGGGCCTGGCCTATTACGGCATCGGGCGCGGCCGCTCGATCCTGATCGACGACGTGGCATGAGCGGCCAGAGCGAACTCGAACAGCGTCTGGTCGACCTGGAAATGCGCGTTGCGTTCCAGGAGCAGGCACTGACTGAACTCAGCGATGCGCTGGCTGGCGCGCGCGAGGAAGAAGGTCGCAACGCCCTGTTGCTGCATCGTGTGCTTGAAGAGCTCAAGCAGATGCGCATGGTGATGTCGACCAACCCGATCACCGGCGACGCTTCGCAAGAACCGCCCCCGCCGCACTACTGACACGACGCAATGAGCAATAGTCTTCGCGATGAACTGTTGGGGCTGGGCTTCAAGCCGGCACCGAAACCCGAGCGCCCGGCGCAGGACGGCAGGCCCGGCGGCAAGCAGGGCGGCCGTGGTCCTGGCCCTGGCGGCAAGCCGCAGGGCGGCAAGCCCGGAGCGCATCCGGCCCCTGCCCACAAAGGCGACGCACGCAAAGGTGCTCCGGGCAGGGGTGACCCGCGCAGGCCAGACCCGGGCAAGGGCGGCCCGCGCGCGGGTGACCAGCGCAGGAACGACGCCCGCAACGCCGGCGGCGCACGTCCGGGCGGCAGGCCGCAGTCGCGCGAAGACATCGACCTGGCCAAGGCGTACGCGATCCGCGCTCAGCGCGAGAAAGACGAACGCATTGCGGCCGAGGCAGCGAAGCAGGAAGAAGCACGGCTTCGTCGCGAGGCCCGCGCCAGGCTGACCGAGCTGGTCAAGGACAAGGCACTCAATGACCCGGCGGCCGAGATCGCGCGTCACTTCCCGTATGGCGGCAAGATCAAGCGTATCTACGTCAACGAAGCGCAGCTCAAGGCGCTCAACGCCGGCGAACTGGGCGTGCTGCAGATGGACGGCCGCTACGTGCTGGTGAGCGCCGAAATGCTGGCCCAGGCCGAGCAGATCTTCGCCGCGGCGATCGCGTTGAAGGTCGACCCGAACGCGCCCGCAGGCGAGGATCCCTACGCAGATCCTCAATACCAGGTGCCCGACGACCTGGTGTGGTAACGCCCTCGCGGGCAACTTTCGAATGTAGGCAGGGGCAGGGGCAGGGGATCATGGACGAGCCGCAGCGCGGGTATTTCCCGTACATCGATGGACTGCGCGCGCTTGCCGTGCTGTCGGTCATCGCCTACCACATGGATTCGACCTGGCTGCCTGGCGGCTTCGCCGGCGTCGATGTCTTCTTCGTGATTTCGGGTTTCGTTGTAAGCGCATCGATGGCGCGGTTCAACAATCCCAGACCGCTGGACTACCTCAGTCACTTCTATTCGCGGCGGATCCGCCGGATCGCGCCGGCGCTGATGGGCTGCCTGCTCGCCACCAGCCTGGCCAGCGCGCTGTTCATTCCCGCTGCATGGCTCAGCGACACCAGCAACGCAGTCGGCCGCTGGGCATTCCTGGGGCTGAGCAACTTCGTCCTGCTTCGAACCGATGGCGACTACTTCTCGCCCAAGGTCGAGTTCAACCCCTATACGCATACCTGGTCGCTGGGTGTCGAGGAACAGTTCTACCTGCTGTTCCCGCTTTTGTTCTTTGCTTGGGCATTCGGGCGTCGCGGGCGCACGGTGTCGATGGCGCTGTTCGGGACGGGTTTGTTGGCCTCGCTGGCTTACGTGGTCGTGGTGTCAAAGGACCAGCCGGCGTTGGCGTTCTACATGCTGGCTACGCGCTTCTGGCAACTGGCCGCTGGTGTGCTGCTGTTCCAGTTCCTGGCCGCGCGGCGCACCAGCAAGAACGGCGCGGCATCAGCGCGAGCTTGGCCATCCACGCTCGGTGCGGGTGTGTCGTTGGCCGCTCTCGTCTACGGTCTCGTGACCGCCCGGCCAGGGCACGCCCCTTATCCGGATGCTCTGTTGCCGGTGGCAGGCACGCTGGGCCTGCTGGGATTCCTGCAGGTCGCCGCCGTAGGTGGTCCAATCCGGCAACTGTTCGAGAACAAGGTCGCGTTGTTTATCGGCCGCATCTCCTATTCGCTCTACCTGTGGCACTGGCCGGTGTTCGTGCTGATGCGCTGGACCGTCGGGCTGGAGTCGGCAACGGTCCGCATCGCCGCGCTGCTGCTGACGTTCGCGTTGGCGTGGCTCTCGTATCGCTTTGTCGAAACGCCGTTCCGGCGTGCGCCGGCCGTGCGCAATGCACCCCGGCTGGCGGTGGTGAGCATCGGCGTCGTGGTGATCCTGGTGTGCATGTTCGGCTACCGCAAGATTGGTCGGATGCAACCGGAGCTGTCCCTGAGCGTGGTGGCGCAGCAAGCCGAGGACTGGTATCCGCAGGGTCGGGAGACCCGTGCCGCGCCGCCGGATTGTGCCGCGTCTGGACACGTCGAGACGGTCGCCAATGCCGAACTGCGCATACTGTCGTCGACGGCATGCAAGCAGGAGCCGCAGGCCGGTCGCTTGTTCGTGATCGGCGATTCCCATGCCTCCGCCTATGCCGGCATGCTCAAACAGGTGGCCGTGCGGACGCGACGCGATGTTTACATCTACACCCGCGCCGGTTGCTCGTTCGCCAGCCTGCAGCCGTGGCGCGACTATCAGGTTCCGCATTGCCAGGCGTTCGCGGCCGCGGTCCTGGGCGACGTCAAGGCGCGCGCGAAGCCTGGTGACATCATTTTCCTGCCGGCTCTGCGTCTGCCGCGATTCGCCGATCAGTGGATCAGCTTCAAGCCAGAGGAGATCCACAATGCAGTTTTTGGAGAGGCTGCGATAGCCGGACGCCTGGAGTCGGAACGAATCATCGGCGAGAGCCTGCGCCCATTCCCCGGGGAGGGCATACGAGTGGTGTTCGAAGCCCCGAAACCGCTGTTCCGTTCGCCGCCATATCGTTGCGCCGACTGGTTCAGCCAAGCCAATCCCGCCTGTCGCGATGGATTGACGATGGACCGCAGCGAGATCGAAGCGCTGCGCGAGCCGGTGCTCACCTCGTATCGGAATATTGCCGCGCAGCTCAGTGGCGTCAGCGTCTGGGATCCGTTGCCGGTCCTGTGCCCTGGCGCGGTGTGCAGCGTCAGCGAGCGCGGCCGACCGCTGTTCTTCGACGGTGACCATCTAAGTGGGCACGGCAACCAGTTGCTCGTGCCCAGCTTCCTGGACCACCTTGGATCGCTGGACGCTGCCGGCGCCAGTACGTCGGCCCGAGCCGCGAAATAACGACAGGTGGCGCAGAGGATTGTGTCCGCTGCGCCGGAGTCCCGTTTGCTGCGCCCGGAGCCTAATCCGGGTCGTAATCCAGGTTGGATGCGAGCCAGCGCTCGCCCTGCGCGAGGCTGACGCCCTTGCGCCGCGAGTAGTCCTCGACCTGCTCCTTCGACACGCGCCCGACCACGAAGTACTGGCTGTCGGGATGGCTGAAGTAGTAGCCCGACACCGCTGCCGCCGGATACATCGCGAAACTCTCCGTCAGCAGCAGGCCGGCATTGGCCGGTGCATCGAGCATCGCGAACAGTTTCGCCTTCTCGCTGTGCTCCGGGCAGGCCGGATAGCCGGGCGCGGGGCGGATGCCACGGTAGCTCTCGTGGATCAGCGCATCGTTGTCGAGCGACTCGTCGCTGGCGAATCCCCAGAATTCCTTGCGCACGCGCTGATGCAGACGCTCGGCCAGCGCCTCGGCCAAGCGGTCGGCCAGTGCCTTGAGCAGGATCGCGTTGTAGTCGTCGTACTCGGCCTCGAAGCGAGCCACGTGTTCTTCGATGCCCAGCCCGGCCGTGACGGCGAATCCGCCGATCCAGTCCTGCTTGCCCGAGTCCTTCGGCGCGATGAAGTCGGCCAGGCAGAAGTCCGGGCGCTCGACCGGCTTGTCGACCTGCTGGCGCAGGAAGTGCAGGGTGGTCGGAGCCGCCGCGGTCTCGACGATGACGTCGTCGCCGCTGCTGTTTGCCGGCCACAAGCCGAACACCGCCTTCGCCTTCAGCCACTTCTCGTCGACGATGCGCTTGAGCATCGCCTTCGCGTCGCCGAACAGTTCCCGCGCCTGTGCGCCGACGATCGCGTCGTCGAGGATCGCCGGGTACTTGCCGGCCAGTTCCCAGGTGTTGAAGAACGGAGTCCAGTCGATGTAGTCGACCAGTTCCGCCAAAGGATAGTCATCGAACACATGCAGGCCGGGCTGCCGGGGTTCCGGCGGCGTGTAGTCCTGCCAGCAGCCGTCGAATCGCTGGCCGCGTGCCTTCGCCAGTGACACCAGGCGCTTGCCGTCTCCGCGATGCTTGTGGCGCTCGCGGATCTCCGCGTAGTCGGAATCGTTGGCGGCGACGAAACCGACACGAAGGTCCGGGCTGATCAGCGACTGCGCCACGCCGACGGCGCGCGAAGCATCCTTCACCCAGACCGTCGGTGACTTGTAGTGCGGATCAATCTTGAGCGCGGTGTGTGCACGGGACGTCGTTGCGCCGCCGATCAGCAGTGGCATGGTGAAGCCCTGGCGTTGCATTTCGCGGGCAACGTGGCTCATCTCTTCCAGCGACGGCGTGATCAGGCCCGAAAGGCCGATCAGATCGGCGTTCTCGGCACGGGCGCGGTCGAGGATGGTCTGCGCAGGCACCATCACGCCCAGGTCGACCACGTCGAAGTTGTTGCACGCCAGGACCACGCCGACGATGTTCTTGCCGATGTCGTGGACGTCACCCTTGACGGTGGCCATCACGATCTTGCCATTGGACTTGCCAACATCGCCGGTGCGCAGTTTCTCGGCTTCGATGAAGGGAAGCAGGTAGGCCACGGCCTTCTTCATCACGCGCGCCGACTTGACCACCTGCGGCAGGAACATCTTGCCGGCGCCGAACAGATCGCCGACCGTCTTCATCCCATCCATCAGCGGACCCTCGATAACGTCGAGCGGCCGGCCCAGCGTGTGCCGCGCCTCTTCCGCGTCGGCCTCGATGAAGTCCACGACACCGTGCACGAGCGCGTACGAGAGCCGTTCGCCGACGGGCTTCTCGCGCCAGGCTTCGGTGTCCTTCTCTTTCTTCGTGCCTTTGACATCCTCGGCAAACGTCACGAGCCGCTCGGTCGCGTCCGGCCGGCGGTTGAACAGCACGTCCTCGACGCGCTCGAGCAGGTCGGCCGGAATGTCCTCGTAGACCGCGAGCTGGCCGGCGTTGACGATGCCCATATCGAGGCCGGCGCGGATCGCACGGTAGAGAAACGCCGCATGGATCGCTTCGCGCACGGTGTCGTTGCCACGGAGCGCGAACGAGAGGTTGCTGATGCCGCCGCTCACTTTCGCACCCGGACACGTCGCTTTGATGAGGCGCGTGGCTTCGATGAAGTTGATGGCGTACTCGTTGTGCTCCTCGAGACCCGTCGCGACGGCCAGCACGTTCGGGTCGAAAATGATGTCGGACGGGGAGAAACCGGCGCGCTCGGTCAGCAGCCGGTAGGCGCGCTGGCAGATCGCGACCTTGCGGTCCCGCGTGTCGGCCTGGCCCTGCTCGTCGAACGCCATGACCACCATGCCGGCGCCGTACCGCTTGATCGTCGCGGCCTTGGCCAGGAAGTC
>DATDBK010000097.1:0-14003 GCA_036524935.1 Lysobacter sp.
CGCGGGATATGAAGCGGCGATTTTACCAGTCGTGACGCTCGCGAATGGACGTTCCGACGCCACTACGGCACCATTTCGGCTCATCACGCACCACCAGGGATAGCGATGGTTCGGGCAATTGGCACGGGAACACGCTCTGCAAGCGGCGCAACAGGCATGCTGGGCCGCATGAAGATCCAAACGAAGGTCCGCGCCAAGGTCATGGACATGGCCCGGACAGCCGGGCTGGCCACCGGACTGGCACTGACCCTGCTGCTGGCGAGTTTCGGCGCCGCGGCGCAACGCGTGGAAGGCGACCGGGCCCGCGCCGAGGGCATCTACGCCACCGAGGTGCAGGTCAACGGACAGGGCGAAAGCGAGCGCAATACCGCCTTCGCCCGTGGCCTGGCCCTGGTGCTGGGCAAGCTCTCCGGCGACCGCGGCGCGGCCTCGCGCCCGGGCGTGGGCCAGGAGCTGCGCCAGGCCAAGACCTACGTCGAAAGCTACGACTACCGCCAGGACGAGGGCCTGGGCCCGACCGGCGCCCCGAGCTTCCGCACCACCCTGGTGGTCCGCTACGACGAGGAGGCCGTCAACGAGCTGGCCAACACCCTCGGTATCCCGGTCTGGCCGCAGCCGCGGCCCAAGCCGGTGCTGTGGCTGGCGATCGACGACGGCAGCGGCCCGCGCCTGGTCGGCCTGCCGCAGGTGAATGCGGCCCGTCCGGCCCTGAACCGGGCCACCGAGCGCGGCTACAAGCTCGGTCTGCCGACCGGCAATGCCGCCGAGCAGGCCGCCGTTGGCGCGATCTGGCGCGGCGACAGCGCCGCCGTGGCCCGGGCCTCGGCCCGCTACAGCCCGCCGATGCAGTTGATCGGCAAGCTCTACCGCGACACCGCCGGCTGGAAGGCTGACTGGACCTTTGTCGACGCTGGCAAGGTGCTGTCGAGCTGGTCGCAGACCGGCACCGATCCGCGCCAGCTGATGGCCAGTGGCGCCGACGGCGCCGCCGATGCGCTGATGAAGCGCTACGCCAAGCGGGCCACCGCCGGCCAGCCGGGCAGCTACCGCGTGACCTTCACCGGCATCGACAGCAGTGACGACTTCATCCGCCTCGCCGGTTACCTGCAGAAGGTGTCGGTCGTGCGTCGGATGACGCCGATGCGGGCGACGCCGCTGGGCCTGGAGTACGAACTGGAGCTGGTCAGTGGCCTGCCGGGCTTCAACCGCGTGCTGGCGCGCGATGACGTGATCGAGGTGATGGAAGGCCTCGAAGGACAGCCGCCGGTCTACCGGCTGCGATAAGGACCAAAGACACCCATGCAAACGCAATCCCTGGACGAGATCGCGCTGTTCCTGCGCCGGCTGCAATGGACCGCGCTCGGCCTGGGCGTGTGCTGGCTGGTGTGGCTGCTGGCACCGATCCTGACGCCGTTCGCGTTTGCCCTGATCCTGGCGTGGCTGGGTGATCCGCTGGTCGACCGGCTCGAACGCGCCGGTCGCTCGCGCAATACCGCGGTGGCCATCGTGTTCTCGCTGATGGCGCTGATCGTGCTGGCGGCATTGCTGGTGCTGGTGCCCCTGATCGAGCGGCAGCTGACCACGCTGGTTGCCTCGCTGCCGAGCTACCGCGAGTGGCTGATGCTGACCGCGCTGCCCTGGGTCGAACGCCGCACCGGTTTCGAGATCACCGACTCGCTCGACTTCACCCACATCGCGCAGCTGATCCGCGACAACTGGGACCAGGCCGGTGGCATCGCGTCGACGATGCTCGGATACCTGTCGCGCTCGGGCTCGGCGGTGCTGGCGATGGTGGCCAACATCGCACTGCTGCCGGTGATCGCGTTCTTCTTCCTGCGTGACTGGGACCTGCTGGTCGAGCGGGTCGCATCACTGATCCCGCGCAACCACCTGCCCACCGTCGAGCGGCTGGCGCGCGAGTCCAGCGAGGTGCTCGGCGCGTTCCTGCGCGGACAGTTCCTGGTGATGCTGGTGCTGGGCGTGATGTACGGCCTGGGCCTGTGGGCGGTCGGCCTCGACCTGGGCATCCTGATCGGCCTGATCGCCGGCCTGCTGACCTTCGTGCCTTATCTCGGCCCGGCCAGCGGCATCATCCTGGGCGTGATCGCGGCCCTCGTGCAGTACGGCGACTGGCAGCATGTCGCCGGCGTGCTGGCCGTGTTCGGCATCGGCCAGGTGATCGAGAGCTACGTGCTCACGCCCAAGCTCGTCGGCGACCGGATCGGCCTGCATCCGGTGGCGGTGATCTTCGCGGTGCTCGCCGGTGGCCAGCTGTTCGGCTTCCTCGGCATGCTGCTGGCGTTGCCGGTCGCGGCGGTGGTCAACGTGCTGCTGCGCTACGCGCAGGAGCGATACCGACATAGCCGGTTGTATGTGGGCCAGGCCGATCCGTTGGCCGACCCGCACCTCGCGCCGTCGCTGGACGACAGGCAAGAGTGAGCGAGCGATTCATTGAGAGCCCCGCAGTGAGCATCCCGCAGTTGCCGCTGGCGTTGCGTTATCCGCCCGACCAGCGACTCGACACGTTTGTCCACGCGCCCGCCGGGACCGTGGAGCAGCTGCACGCGCTGGCGGCGGGTGCCGACGCGGCGCGCACGGACAACGTCTACCTCGCTGGTCCGTCGGGTGTCGGCAAGACCCATCTGCTGCTGGCAACCTGCGCCGCCGCCGAAGCGGCCGGGCGCCGCGCGGCGTACCTGCCGTTGCAGGCCGCGGCCGGCCGCCTGCGCGACGCGCTGGAAGCGCTCGAAGGCAACGACCTGATCGCGATCGACGGCCTCGAAGTCATCGCCGGCAATCGCGAGGACGAGGTCGCGCTGTTCGACGTGCACAACCGCGCACGTGCGGTGGGTGTGGCACTGGTCTATGCCGCGCGTGACATTCCCGACGCAATCGGCCTGGGCCTGCCCGACCTGCGCTCGCGCCTGGGCCAGTGCACGCGGATCACGCTTGCGCCGCTCGACGACGAAGGCCGTCGCGAAGTGCTGCGCCAGCGCGCACAGCGACGCGGGCTGGTGCTGGAGGAAGCGGCGCTGGACTGGCTGCTCAAGCGCGTCGGCCGCGACCTTGGCGGACTGACGGCGTTGCTCGACCGGCTCGACCGAGCCTCGCTGGCGGCGCAGCGACGGATCACGGTGCCGTTCTTGCGGCAGACGCTGGGAAGCTAGCCGGCGCCTAGCCGCCCAGCTCCTTGTCCAGCAACGCCAACCGCTCCGGCGTTCCGACATCGGTCCAGCGGCCGCGGTGATGCTCGCCGCTCACGCGTCCGGCGGTCATGGCGGCCTTCAGCAGTGGCGGTAGCTTGAATCGAGGCGGTATCTCGTCCGCACCGGGCACGTTGCCGATGACATCGCGCCAGCGATCCAGCACCGCCGGACGATACAGGCCCAGACCCGCGTACGTCTTTCGCACCCGACCATTTCCAGCGGGCGGCGTCGCACCGTGCAGGCCGTCGCCAAACGAAAGGTGCCCGGATTCCTCGTCGAGGGTGAAGTCGCCACCCGGATGCTGGACCGGATTGTCGACCAGGACCAGATGCGCATCGCCGTCGACATCACGAGGCAGATGGGCGAAGTCGAAGTCGGTCCACACGTCGCCATTCACCAGCAGGAACGCGCGGTTGTCGTCGCTGCCATCACGCAACAGCGGCAACGCATGCAACATGCCGCCGCCGGTCTCCAGCGGTGTGGTGCCTTCGTAGGAGTAGTGCAGGCGCAGTCCCCAGCGTGTTCCATCGCCCAGCGCCTTCGGGAACTGTTCAGCCAGCCAGCTGGTATTGATCACGACGTCGCGTATGCCTGCGGCGGCCAGCTTCTCCAGGTGCCAGACGATCAGCGGCTTGCCGCCGGCGACCAGCAGCGGCTTGGGCGTGTGGTTGGTCAACGGGCGCATGCGTTCGCCCAGGCCGGCGGCGAAGATCAGCGCCTTCATCGGGGCGGCACTCATGCGCCGGCCTCCGCCATCGCCGGGCGGATCCGCGAATCAAGCAGCGCTTGCAAGGACGCCAGTTCCGGATGCCGCGGCAGGACTTCGTCGAGGTAGGCGATGAAGCGCGGTGCGTCGTCGATGTAGTGCGACTTGCCGTCGCGATGGTGCAGGCGGGCGAAGATTCCGAGGATCTTCAGATGGCGCTGGATGCCGAGCCAGTCGGCGTCGCGGCGAAACTGTGGCAACGGCGGCACCGGCACGCCGGCGTCCATCGCACGCGCGTGATAGCGCGCCAGCCAGTCGTCGACGCGCTGCAACGGCCAGCTCAGGAACGCGTCCTTGAACAGGCTGACCGGGTCATAGGCCACCGGGCCGCTGACGCAGTCCTGGAAGTCGAGCACGGCCGGGCCATCCGGCACCGGCATCAGGTTGCGCGGCATGTAGTCGCGGTGGGTCAGCACGCGCGATTGCGACAGTGCGTTGTCCATCAACCGGCGCTGCACCCGTTGCAGTTGTTCGGCCTCTGCGCAGTCGAGCTCGATGCCGAGGTGGCGATGCAGGAACCACTCCGCGAACAAGCCCGCATCGCGTTGCAGCAGCGCCTCGCCAAACTCGCCCATGCCGGCCGGCGGCGCGATTGCCTGCAGCTTCAGCAACTGCGTGACCGCGGCCTCGAAGTGGACATCGGCGTTGTCGTCGTCGATGACCTTGGCGAGCGTCGGACCGCCGAGGTCTTCCATCAGCAGGAAACCGGCCTGCTCGTCCACGACGAGGACGTGGGGCACGCGCACGCCACCGCCTTCCAGAAGTGTGCGCATGCGCAGCCAGGGGCGCACGTCTTCGAGATCCGGCGGCGAATCCATGACGATGCGGGTACCCGCGGCCGTGCTGGCGCGCCAGTAGCTGCGGAAGCCGGCGTCGACCGAAGCACGTTGCAGCGAAAGATCGGGATCGCCGCTCGCGGCTCTGGCCCAGGCCAGGCGCGCGGCCTCGCGATCGGATGAGGCGGGTGCTGCGGTCATGCATTCTCCGGGCGGCGACAGCCGCATGCGCACAGCGTAGCGGGACGCTGCGCGCGGGGGAATGCAGGCCGCCGCGACGGGCGGCCGGAGAGGGGGTCAGGCCGCTACGGCCTCCTTGCCCGCCAGCGACTCCAGCCATTCGTCATCCGAGCCCTCGGCCACGCCTTCGAACAGGAACGTCGACAGATAGCGCTCGCCGGTATCGGGCAGGACGGCCAGCAAAACCGATCCTTCCGGCGCACCTTCGGCAACTTTCAGCGCTGCGGCGACGGTCGCGCCGGCGGAGATGCCGACGAACACGCCTTCCTCGGCGGCCAGGCGGCGGGCGGTGTCGCGTGCCAGCACGTCATCGACCGGGAGCACTTCGTCGGCGATGGTGCGGCTGAGTACCGCGGGCAGGAAGTCCGGCGTCCAGCCCTGGATCTTGTGCGGTTGCCACGTATTGCCCGATAGCAGTGCCGCACCCGCGGGCTCGCTGGCGATGACCTTCAGCTCCGGCCGCGCCAGCTTGAGTACCTCGCCGGCCCCGGTGATCGTGCCGCCGGTGCCCCAGCCGCTGACGAAATAGTCCAGGCGCTTGCCGGCGAAGTCACGCAGGATTTCCGGACCGGTGGTGCTGCGGTGATAGGCCGGGTTGGCCTCGTTCTCGAACTGGCGCGCGAGGAACCAGCCGTGCGTTTCCGCCAGTTCGGCCGCCTTGCGCACCATGCCGCTGCCGCGTTCGGCGGCCGGCGTCAGGATCACCTTCGCGCCATAAGCGCGCATCAGCTTGCGGCGTTCGACCGAGAATGTTTCGGTCATCACCGCCACGAACGGAAACCCGCGCGCCGCGGCAACGAGCGCCAGCGCGATGCCGGTATTGCCCGAAGTCGCCTCGACGATGGTCTGGCCCGGTTTGAGCAGGCCCTTGCGCTCGGCATCGAGCACGATGGCCAGGGCCAAACGGTCCTTCACCGAGCCACCCGGGTTGAACGATTCGACCTTGGCGTAGAGCGTGACGTGCGCCGGCGCAATGCGGTGGAGGCGAACGATCGGCGTGCTGCCGATGGTGTCGAGGATGCTGTCGTAGAGGGCCATGGGTGTGCTCCGGACGAAACGTTGTGGAGGAGGGCGTTGCGCGCGTCGGGTCAGGCGGCCAGTGCCAGCGACGGCTCGCCCAGGGGCGGTGCGCCAAACCAGTGCAGCTTTCCAGCCAGTGCGGCCACTTCGCCGATGATCAGCAACGCCGGTGACTGCGCGTCGTGTTGCCGCGCACGCTCGGCAAGCTCGGCCAGCGTGCCGACGATCACGCGCTGTTCGGGCCGCGAGCCGTTCTCGATCAATGCGAACGGAGTGGACGGGGCGCGGCCATGCGCGATCAGGCGATCACGCAGGCCATCGAGCCCGGCAACGCCCATGTACACCGCCAGCGTCTGCCGCTCGAGCGCGAGCGATTGCCAGTCGAGCGTGTCCAGCGAATCCCTGCAGTGCGCGGTGACCAGGCGCACCGATTGCGCGTGATCGCGGTGGGTCAGCGGCACGCCGGCATAGGCCGCGCACGCCACGGCGGCAGTGATGCCGGGAACGACCTCGAAATCGATGCCATCCGCACGCAGCACTTCCAGTTCCTCACCACCACGTCCGAACACGAACGGGTCGCCGCCCTTGAGCCGCACCACGCGCTTGCCCGCACGTGCGTGCTCCAGCATCAACGCGTGGATCTGCGCTTGCGTGGTTTGATGATTGCCGGCCTGCTTGCCGACTTCGATCCGTAATGCGTCGCGCCGTACCAGTTGCAGCACTTCGCTGCTGACCAGGCGGTCGTGCAGGATCACGTCGGCCTCGTTGAGCACGCGCAATGCGCGTAGCGTCAGCAGGCCCGGATCGCCGGGACCGGCGCCGACCAGCGCCACCGAGCCGCGCGCGCCTGCTTCATTGCCCTCGCTCAGCGCGGCGCTGAACTCGCGCTCGGCGGCGAGCCGCTGCCGCTGTCGCAGCAGCCGCGGAATCGGACCGGCCAGCAATCGATCGAAGAAGCGCCGGCGCTGGCCGGTCTGGGGGAATCGCGCGCGGATGCGCGCACGCTCGCGGCCCAGCAGTTCTGCCAGCGCGCCGACGGATTCATCGATCTCCGATTCCAGTTTTTCGCGCAGGTGGCGGGCGAGCATGGGCGCGCCACCACCACTGGAGATCGCGATCTGCAGCGGTCCGCGCTCGATGCGCGCGGGAATCTGGACGCTGGATGCATGTGCATCGTCGACCACGTTGACCCAGATGCGGCGCGACTCGCCCGCATCGGCCACCGCGCGGTTGACGGCATCGTCGTCGGTGGCGGCGATAACGAGCCACGCGCCATCCAGCCAGGCGGCCTGGAATACGCCGGAGAGATGCTCGATGCGCCCTTCGGCGACGTGCCGCGACAACGGCCCGTTCAGCGCCGGGGCGCCCAGGCGGACCCGCGCGCCTGCATCGAGCAGGGCCTCGGCCTTGCGCTGGGCCACGGTGCCGCCACCGACCACCAGCACGTCACGGCCGCGCAGGTCGGCGAATACGGGAAACAGTGGGCTGGCCATGGTGTCGATCGAGGGACGGAGCGGCGATACCGTGAACCTACCCACGGGCGCCCGGCGGCGGAAATGACGCGGCCATCTGGCGGTATGTCGTTTCGGAATGAGCGCCCGGGCGCTGGACAGGCGCCCCCGGGCAGGGTAATTTCCGTCCATCCCTTTATTCGTATCAAGCGATATATGGGTGATCCCCTCTCAGGTTTGCTCCGCCATGACCCTCACCCAGCTTCGCTATCTCGTCGCCATCGCCGATTCGGGGCTCAACATCACCCTGGCCGCCGAGCGCGTCCACGCCACCCAGCCGGGCCTGTCCAAGCAGCTCAAGCAGCTGGAGGACGAACTGGGCTTCCAGCTGTTCACCCGCAAGGGTCGCAGCCTGGAGTCGATCGCGCCGGCCGGCGAGCGCGTGCTGATGCACGCGCGCCGCATCCTCGAGGAAGCCAGCAACATCCGCGCCTACTCCGCCAACGAACGCGGCCAGCACAGCGGCAGGCTGGTCCTGGCCACGACCCACACACAGGCCCGGTTCGTCCTGCCCGAAGTCATCGCCGCGGTGAAGCGCGAGTTCCCGCAAGTCAGCGTGCACCTGCAGGCGGCGGCCGATGGCGAGGTGCTCGAGCAGCTCGCGCGCGGCGAAGCCGACCTGGCAGTGATCAGCACTGCCGGCGGCGAACCCGAGGGCGGCGTCGCGGTGCCGCTGTATCGCTGGCGCCGGGTGGTGCTGGTCCCGCTCAACCATCCGCTGGCGGCGCTCGATCGCGCCCCGACCCTGGCCGAACTGGCAGCGCATCCGCTGGTCAGCTATGAGTCGTCCACGCGCCCCGAGTCCTCCTTGCATCGCACGTTCGCCGCTGCCGGCCTCGAGCCGCAACTGGCGATGACCGCGCGCGATGCAGACCTGATCAAGACCTACGTCCGCGCCGGCCTCGGTGTCGGCGTACTCGCGGAGATGGCGGTCGGTGCGCGCGATACCGATCTCAAGGCATTGCCCGCGCCCGACGCGCTGCCGGAGTGCATCACCTGGGCAGTGATCCCACGCGCCCGCGTGCTGCGCGAGTACGCACTGGCGCTGATGCATGGCGTTGCGCCGCAGCTTGACCGGCGCGACCTGCGTCGCGTGCTCGAAGGCAACCTGGAGCCACGCTGGCCGCCGGCGCCGGCATGGCGCGAGCTGAGTCAGCCGATCACAACCTGAGGGCAGCGCTGGCCGGTTGGTCGACGGCACGCTGATCGACAGCACATTGATCGACGGCACATTGATCGACTGCACATTGATCGACGGCACGCCTCTGCGTGCCTATGCTGGCGACGGGGAAGACGCATCGGCCTGGAGTTGCGGCACGACCGCAGCTGCCATTGGTCGCCGGCGTCGGATAGCTCATCCATCAGGGGAAACCGTCCATGCAGCTGCGTTCCGTCATTGCGTCCGTTGTCATCACATCCGGCCTGTTCGCTTCCGGCGTTGCCGTCGGTTTTGCCGCGCACAGGGCAGAGCCGTGGCCGTATAGCGACAAGTCCAACCAGGAGGCCGCCCAGGCCATGCTGCAGCTGGCCAAGGTCCAGGCCGATGGCGGCAGCTGGGAGCAGATCGCGGTGGGCCGCGTCTACTACCTCAGCGGTTCCAAGCCGGCCGGCCAGGCCATCTTCGATGAAGTGCTGGCCGATGAGCCCGAGCCGAGCGACCTGTTCCGCATCGCGCGCGTCTATCGCGAAGCCGGCGAGTGGGACCGGGCAAAGGCGCTGTTCGATCGCTATGTCAGCGAGAAGCCCAAGGACAGCGGTGGCATCGCCGAGGTCGGCGCTTACTACCTGATGCAGGGCGATCGCAAGACCGCCGAAGCGCTGTTCGATCGCTCGTTCAAGCGCGAACCCAACGTCTGGGCGACGGTTGCCGCAGCCGGCAGCTATCTGGGCGTCGTTCCCCAGGAGTAATCGCGCGGTTCACAGCGCAAGCGCAGGGAAGTCCCGGCCCGCCGGGACTTCGCCTCAGGCCGCATTCGGCTCGCTGTCGAAATGCAGGCCGCACTCACGCTTCAGGCCGAAAAAACGCGTGTCTTCCTCATTCATTCCGGCCTCCAGCGGTCGCGTGGTGTGGATGTCGCCGATCGAGACGTAGCCCTGGTGCCAGAGCGGGTGGTACGGCAGGTCGTGCTGCTGCAGGTATTGCCAGACTTCGCGGTCGCTCCAGTCGGCGATCGGGTGCAGTTTCCAGCGGCCGTCGCGCAGTTCGAGGAAGTCGATGTTGGCGCGCGTGCGCGCCTGGCTGCGACGCAGGCCGGCAATCCAGGTGCGCACGCCCAGCTCGTTGAGCGCGCGCTGCATCGGCTCGACCTTGCGCATGCGGTTGTAGCGCTCGATGCCGTCGAGGCCGTTTTCCCAGAGCTTGCCGAACCGCGCCTCCATCCAGGCGATGCCGATCTGTGGCCGGTAGACCTTGAGGTTCAGTCCAAGGCGCTCGCCAAGCTGGTCGACGAAGCGGTAGGTCTCGGGGAACAGATAGCCGGTGTCGATCAGGATCACCGGCATGTCCGGCTGCTGTTGCGTGGCCAGGTGCAGCGAGACCGCCGCCTGTGCGCCAAAGCTCGACGACAGCGCATGCGTACCGGCGGTGTTCTCCAGCGCCCACGCCACGCGTTCGGCGGCGCTGTGCTGGCCGAGCCAGCGATTGAGTTCCGCCAGCGCCTGCGGCGATTCGGCGGCGGTGATCGGATCGGGGGGCGTGCTCATGCCACGTTCTCGCTACGCAGGTGCAAAGGAATCGGGGGCCTGGGTGGTGCAACCACGGCTGTGCGGACGAGGAAATCGCCAAAGCCTTCATCGGCCTGGCGCTCGCCGGCATAGCGCGCGAAAAGAGGATCGAGCTCGGCGAGGATCTGCGCCTCGGCGATGTTCTCGCGATACAGCGTGTTCAGGCGCTGGCCGCGGTGGTCGGCACCCAGCATCAGGTTGTAGCGGCCGGGCGCCTTGCCGACGAGGGCGATCTCGCCCAGATACGGGCGCGAGCAGCCATTCGGGCAGCCGCTGATGCGCAGGTGGATCGGTGCATCGTTGAGGCCGTGGCCATCGAGCAGCGACTGCACCTTGCCCGTGAGTTCGGGCAGATAGCGCTCCGCCTCGGCCATCGCCAGGCCGCAGGTCGGCAGGGCGACGCAGGCGAGGGCGTTGCGCTGCAGCGGGCTGGCAGTGCGATAGCCGTCGAGTCCGAACTGGCTTGCCAGCGTGTCGATGCGGGTGCGCAAAGCAGCGGGCACTCCGGCGATCACCAGGTTCTGGTTGGGCGTCAGGCGGAACTCGGCGTCGTTCGCCGATTCCTGCAGCACGCGTGCGATCTCGCGCAGGCCACTGAGGTGGTTGATGCCTTCGTGGTCCCAGATGCGACCTGCCACGGTGCGCAGCGTCAGGTGCGCGCGACCATCCTCGCCTTCGACCCAGCCAAAACGGTCGCCGTTGTGCGCGAACGAGAACTGGCTTGGCGGCAGCAGCGTGAACCCGGCGCGGCGCTCGACTTCGGCCTTGAACCACTCCAGGCCGTGGTCGTCGATGGTGTACTTCAGGCGCGCGCGTTTGCGCACGTTGCGGTTGCCGAAGTCGCGCTGGGCGGTCACCACGGCGACGGCGACGGCGATGACCTGGTCAGGCGCGACGAAGCCGATGATGTCGCCGATGCGCGGGTAGGTCTCCGGGTCGCCGTGGGTCGCGCCCATTCCGCCGCCAATGCTGACGTTGTAGCCGGCGAGGGTGCCGTCATCATCGAGGACGGCGATGAAGCCCAGGTCCTGGGCGAACACGTCGACGTCGTTGAACGGCGGGATCGCGAAGCCGATCTTGAACTTGCGCGGCAGGTAGGTCGGGCCGTACACCGGCTCGTCCTCGCTGCCGCTGCCGGCCACGCGTTCCTCGTCAAGCCAGATCTCGTAGTAGGCGCGGGTGTTGGGCAGAAGATGCTCGGACAGCGCAGCCGCCTGGGCGTGCACGGCCGCGTGCGAGCGCGAGAGCTGCGGATTGGCGGCGACGGCGACGTTGCGGTTGACGTCGCCGCAGGCGGCCAGGGTGTCGATCAATGCGGCGTTGATCGCCTGCATCGTCGGTTTCAGTTCGGTCTTGATCACGCCGTGGAACTGGAACGCCTGGCGCGTGGTGATGCGCAGGCCGCGCTCGGCGAAGCGGGTCGCGATCGCGTCCAGCCCCAGCCACTGCGCCGGCGTCACCACGCCACCGGGCGTGCGCGTGCGGATCATGAAACTGTAGGCCGGTTCGAGCTTCGCGACGCGGCGCTCCTCGCGGATGTCGCGGTCGTCCTGCTGGTAGCTGCCGTGGTACTTGATCAGGGTCTGGTCGTCCTCGGCGAGTGCGCCGGTGACCGGGTTGGCGAGCGACGCCAGCAGCGATCCGCGCAGGCGCGCGCTGTCGTGCTTGATGTCCTCGACCGAGTGGTTGCTCATCAGTTCATGCCTTCCAGGTTCATGCCTTCTCAGTACACATCTCTTGCGTAACGGCCCTGCTGCTGCAGGTCGTTGAGGTAGTCGTTGGCATCCTCGGCGGACTTGCCGCCATGGACGGCGATCGCATCGAGCAGCGCCGCGTGCACGTCACGCGCCATCCGCGTGGCATCGCCGCAGACATAGATGTGCGCACCACCCTCGAGCCAGTCGAACAGTTCGCGACCCTGCTCGCGCAGCCGATGCTGGACGTAGACCTTGTGTGCCTGGTCGCGCGAGAAGGCCAGGTCGAGCCGCTGCAGGCGGCCCTCCTTGAGTGCCTGCTGCCATTCGACCTGGTAGAGGAAGTCGGTCCGGAAGTGCGGGTTGCCGAACAGCAGCCAGTTGCGGCCGCTGGCGTCGAGCGCGGCGCGCTCCTGCAGGAAGCCGCGGAACGGTGCGACACCGGTGCCGGGGCCGATCATGATGACGTCGCGCGAGGCGTCGGCCGGCAGGCGGAAGCGATCGTTGTGCTCGATGAACACCGGCAGCCGCGCGCCCTCGGTGCTGGCGGCGAACTGGTGCGAAGCCGCGCCCCAGCGCGTCCCGTGGCCGTTGTCGTATTCGACATGGGCGACGGTCAGGTGGACCTCGTCGCCGACGTGCTTCTGGCTCGATGCGATCGAGTACAGGCGCGGCGTCAGTGGGCGCAGCGCTGCGACCAGCTCTTCGCCGCTCCAGTCGGCGCGGTACTGCGAGAGCAGGTCGATCACCTGCTGTTCGCCGAGCAGGCGAGCCAGTTGTGGCTGCTGGCCCGGTGCCAGGAGGCTGTTTAGTTCGTCGCTGCGCGCCTGCGCGGCGAGGCTGGCGACGAACGGACGCGCCAGCCGGGTCAGTTCGCGCTTGTCGCCCAGCCACTGCCGCAGCGGAAGCGTCACGCCGCCGTGGCTGACGTCGTCATTGCCATCGAGCTGCAGCGTCGACAGCACCGCATCGACCAGGGCCGGCGGGTTCGACGGCCACAGGCCGAGTGCATCGCCAGGCTCGTAGCGCAGGCCCGAGCCTTCCAGCGACAGCTCGATGTGGCGCACGTCCTTGTCCGGGCCGGGGCGACCGACACTGCTGGCGCGACTGACCAGGCGCTGGTTGAGAAGCAGTTCGGCCGCGAACGGCGCATCACGACCATGGAGGGGGGCAGCCGGCAGCGGCCGCAGCGGCGTCACCGTCGCCAGCGGCGCGGACGGCTTCAGCGCGTCCTTGGCCTTGCTCAGTGCCTGCGCCAGCCACGGCGTGGCGATCGTCTCGACGTCGAGGTCGGCGTCGCCGCGCGGCAGCAGGCGGGCAGCGCCAAGTTCAGCCAGGCGCTCGTCGAGCTTCTGCCCGATCGCGCAGAACTGCGGGTAGCTGGAATCGCCCAGGCCGAGCACGGCGTAGCGCAGCTGCTTGAGCTGCGGCGCGCGCTTGCCGGCGATGAACTCGACCAAGGCGCGCGCATCGTCGGGCGGGTCGCCATCGCCCTGCGTGCTGATCACCAGGTAGAGGTTGCGCTCGTCCTTCAGCTCGCGGGTCGGGTAGGCGTCGGCGCGCAGCAGGCGCACCGGCAGGCCGGCGGTCTCCGACTGGCGCGCGAGCTGCTCGGCCAGGCGCTTGGCGTTGCCGGTCTGGCTGCCGTAGACGATGGTCAGGCGCCCCACCGCCTGGGCTTCTGCGGCCGGGAGGGCGGTCGCCGGCACTGTCGTTGCAGTGCGGCTGGCCAACCCGGCGGCATAGCCCGACAGCCACCACAGGCCGCTCGCATCGAGCCCGTCGGTGACGTGCGCAAGTGCGGCCAGGCGCTCCTCTGGCAGGGGAGATCCGAGGGAGGCGCTGGCAATCGGGCTGGCAGGAGAAGCCGACATCGGCACGTGACTGGGCGGTGGGGACCATTGCAGGCTAGGCCCCGCCAGCGGCCATATGAAAGGAAACTGCGTTATGCGCTCATGCCGGGGGCTTATTTCCGGAGCGGGCGTCCGCCGCTCCTACAATGTGGTCAGATAGCCGCGACCGCCCCTGGCTGGACGCATCCCGCCCTGGCGTCCCGCAACCCAACC
>DATDBK010000098.1:0-26168 GCA_036524935.1 Lysobacter sp.
GTCGACACGCCGTTGGTGTAGCGCGCATTGACGACGCCTTCGGGCGAGACTTCGATGCCGGTCAGGCGACCGGTGGTGTAGCCGTCCTGGACCAGCGCCGAGACACCGAATGCCTTGCCGTACTGCGTTGACTCGCCGATATCGAGGGTGAGCGCCATCGGCGCCGCGCCACCGGCGGGCGTGTAGGGAGGCAGCACGATGCGACCCGGTGCGGCGGGCGTGGTCAGGGCTCCAGTCGAGGAGTACTGCAGCGTCTGCGCCGTGCCGACGGCAACACCATCGACCTGCGTATGCAGCTGCCACTCGTTCGGGTTGGCCGTCTTGATGAAGTACAGCGACTGCGTGTGCGGCGCGCCGAGCGAGTCGTAGACCGTCAGCGAGGTGGTGTGGCTGTAGCTCAGCGGTTCATTGGGGTCGAACGGCGCGAGCGTCGGCGGCGTCGCATTGCCCGGCAGGTTGGTGCCGACTTCGACCTCGGTGGTCGCCTGCGGCGGCGAGTCACCAGTGGACAGCTGCAGGTCGCCCATGCGCCCGGTATCGAAGCCATTGCCGCCGGCATTGGGCAGGAACACCTGCAGGCGCTGGCCGGCCGGGTTGACCACGAAACCGTCCGGGTCGGGACCGAAATTGCCGGCGCGCGAATACACGGTGGCTCCATTGCTCGACAAGGTGAAGAAACCCTGGCCTGACAGCGCCATGTCCAGCGCCTTGCCGGTGAAGTCGGTGTTGCCCTGGCCGAACTGCTGGGCCACCTTTTCAAGCCGCACGCCGGCACCGATCGCGTTGCGCGACAGGCCATAGGGCGACAGCGCGAACACATCGCCGAACTCGGCGCGCGACTGCTTGAAGCCGGTGGTGTTGGCGTTGGCGATGTTGTTGGCGGTGACGTTGAGATCGGCCGAGGCCGCGTTCATGCCGCTAAGCGAAATCCGGAAACTCATGGTGTGTTCCTCGAAGAAGTGCCTGGAAGTAATGCCGGGCGATCAGGTCGCGCGGTCAGCCGATGCGACGCACGGACGACAGTGGGTGGCTGCCCAGGCCCGCAAGGTTCAGGACAAGCCCGGTCGGTTCGACCGAGACGCTGTCAACGCGGGCAGCAACGCGCACGGCCAGCGACTCGCTGTCGGCGGCGCTGCCGGTGGTGGCGCGGATGGTGTAGCGGCCGGCCGGGGTGGGCTGGCCGGCATCGTTGAGGCCGTCCCACTTGAACTTCGTATCGCCCGCAGCGTCGGCCTCCACGGCCATCTGCCGCACGCGCACGCCGGCGGCGTCGACCACTTCGAAGGTGATCGTTCCGGCCTTCGGCGCAGTGACCTCGCCATCGACACCGGTGCCTGCTGCAAGCTCGACCGTCGATGCCTCGACCAGCGCGTCGCGACCCACCAGCGTCGCCGCGCGCAGGGCCTGGTCGGACTCCATCACGGTGGCCACCGCCTCCATCGCGCCCTGCATCTTGTCGATGCCCTGCACGGTGGAGAACTGCGCCAGCTGGCCGAGGAACTGCGCGTTGTCGAGTGGCTTGAGCGGGTCCTGGTTCTTGAACTGTTCGGTCATCAGGCGCAGGAAGTCGGCCTGGCCGAGCGAGCTGTCGCGCGTTGCCTGCGGGGTCTGCAAGCCCAGCGAGGAGTAAGTGGTGTCGGTGCCGCTGATCGTGCTCATCGGTGTCCTTGCGTGCTGTCAGTTGCGTCGTGTCGCGGCCGCGTCAGCGACCCATGTTCAGGGTGGCGAGGGCGAGTTCCTTGGCGCTGTTGAACACCTCGACGTTGGCCTGGTAGCTGCGCGAGGCCGAGATCAGATCGACCATCTGTGCGACCGGATCGATGTCGGGTGCGTATACGTAGCCTTGTGCGTCGGCAAGCGGATGGCCCGGCTCGTAGCGCTTCAGCGCGGGGGCATCGCTCTGGGTGATTTCCTTGACCTGCACGCCGGCCAGCGCCGGATTGCCGGCGACGGTTTCGGTGGTGAACACCGGCTGGCGCGCCCGGAAGACCGCGTTGGGATCGCCGGAAACCGAATCGGCGTTGGCCAGGTTCGATGCGACGGTGCTCAGTCGCACCGACTGCGCGTTCATCGCCGAACCGGCGACGTCGAAGATGGGCAGGTTGCTCATGCGGCACTCCCGTTAGCGATCGCGCTGGTCATTGACCGGTGATCGCGGTGAGCATCGACCGCACCTTCGATTCGACGAACGACATCGACGCGCGGTACTCCAGCGACGCCTGCGCGAACGCGGCGTTCTCCCGGTCGCCATCGACGGTGTTGCCGTCGAGGCTGGGCTGGCTGGACGCGCGCGTGTAGCGGGCCGCCGTGGCGGCGGCGCCGATCGCATCACCGCCCGCGGCCGCGGCTGGCTGCAGTGCGGCCTGGAGGGCGCCGTTGAAATCGAGGTCCTGCGCCTGGTAGTTCGGCGTGTCGGCGTTGGCGATGTTGGCCGCGAGCAGCTGCAGGCGCTGCTCGCGCAGGGCCAGCGCGGTGCCGTGAATGCCTAGGAAGTCGGACATGTGCCCTCCGGGGGCGGGTTCTCCTCCCGGATCAGGCAAGTGATGTGCCAGAGCGCTTGTTGGCCGGCGTCCGGCGGCAGCGGCGAGGTGCCTGGCGGCCCGCCGGATTCCTCAGCGCACCGCGTTGATTCGTGCCGCGACCCGTTGTGCCAGCTCGCTTTCGGAGTACTTCGGCACGAAGTCGTCGGCGCCGACGCGCTCGACCATGGCCTGGTTGAACACGCCCGACAGCGAGGTGTGCAGCAGCACGAACAGCCCGCGCAAGGCCGGGTCGCGACGGATTTCCGTCGTCAGGGTGTAGCCGTCCATCGCCGGCATCTCGATATCGGAGATGACCATCGCGTAGCGCTCGCACGGCGACTGGCCAGACTGGACCAGGGCTTGCAGGTGGTCCAGCGCCTGGCGGCCGTCCGACAGCAGGGTCGATTCCAGGCCGAGCTGCTGCAGCACCGCGCGGATCTGGTTGCGGGCCACGCGCGAGTCGTCGACCACCAGCACCTCGCGCGGGCCGCCGTGCGAGGGCAGGGCGGTGAGGCTGCCGGCGTCGCTGGCGCGGGGCGCCGATTCGGCGAGGACGCTTTCCACGTCGATCAACTGGATCAGCTCGCCCTGGTGGCGGGTGACGCCGGTCAGGTAGTGGCTATCGCCGCCCAGCTCCGGCGGCGGCTGGATCTGTTCGACGGCGATGTTGACGATGCGGTCCACGCCGGCGACCAGGAATCCCTGCACCGAGCGGTTGAACTCGGTGACCACCAGGTACCTGGGTTCGCCGCCTGCGTCGCCGCCGTGGCCGATGACGCGGGCGAGGTCCAGCACCGGCACGGTCCGCCCGCGCACGTCGGCCGCGCCGGAGAACGCCGGCGGCAACTGCGGCAGGGTGAACAGCGGCGGTCGCGGCAGGACTTCCTGCACCTTGAATACGTTCACGCCAAAAAGCTGACGCGAGCCGAGGCGGAACAGCAGCAACGCCAGCCGGTTGTGGCCGGCGAGGCGGGTGCGTTGGTCGATGCGGTCGAGCAGGTCCTGACTCATGCACCGGTTGTCGGCTGGCAGACGGGTTCCTTGAGGCAGCCGGCCACCCGAAGCACCTGCAACCGCCGTGGCACACGGCTTGCACGGCATCGCGGGTATATCCGCCCGTACAGGCAATCCCGGCCATGCGCTTGCTCCCACCACCACGCTTCCGCTGTCCAGCGCGCTTGTCCGCGGGTCGGTCGCTCGTTGCCGTGGCGAGCAATGGCGTGTTGGTGGTCGCAGTGTTTGCCGCAACCATCGCGTCCGCCAGCGCGACCGCGCCGCAGCCGCTCGCCGCGGTCCGCGCCGCCGCCATTGCCGCCGTCGGCGCCGGTGACACGGAAGCCCAGGCCGTGATCGATCCCGCACTTCGTCTGACCCGTTGCGGCCAGCCCTTGCAGGCAGTCGCATCCGGCCCGAGAACTGCCGAAGTGCGCTGCGACGACACCCCCGGCTGGCGCCTGTACGTCCCGGTCCGCGTGCGCCGCGAGGCCGATGTGGTGGTGCTTACATCGCCGGCCGCGAGCGGTGTCGCCATCGCCGCCAGCCAGCTCTCGGTGCAGCGCCGTGACATCGGGCGGGCCAATGGTGCGACCTTCAGCGATCCGGCCACCCTGGTCGGCCGCATCCCCAACCGTGCCCTGGCCACCGGGCTGGTCCCGACCGAGGCCGACCTCGCGCTGGGCACGCCATTGCGTCGCGGCGACCCGGTGGTGCTGGTATCGCGTACCGGCGGCGTCGAGGTCAGAATGCAGGGCCGCGCCCTCGGGCCGGACCGTGCCGGCGGCCTGGTCAACGTGGAGAACGTCGCTTCGCGCCGCGTCCTGCGGGGCCGGGTGACGGCACAGGGTGTGGTCGAGGTCATCCCATGAAGGGCAGGGCAGTCGCCCGAAAATCAGCTGAACAGGGGCCGCTCAAGTTCCCCTGTGCGTTGCCGTTACCGTGTTCGACCGAGCCACTCAGGAGTGAGCCATGACCAACAAGATCGACGGCGGATTGCCTGCCGCCCGACCGCCGGAAGCCGCCGTGACGTCCGCGACGACCCGTGCCAGTGCCGAGCGCAACGAGGCGATCGGTGCCACCACCGCCACCGACAGCGTCCGCCTGACCGGCGAGGCTGAAGGCCTGCAGGCGCTCGAGCGCCAGCTGGGCAACGGCCCGGCCAGCATCGACATCGCCCGCGTCAACGCCGTTCGCAGCGCGATTGCCGACGGCAGCTACCGCATTGACGCGCAGGCCATCGCCACGCGCATGATCGACCTCGACCAGCAGCTCAGCAAGTAACCATGAGCCATGTCATCGACCCACCGCTGGATGCGCTTGAGCAAGCGCTGAAGGCCGAGCGCGAAGCGCTGCTCGCCCATGACGTCGATGCCTTGCTCGCTTCCACCGCCGCCAAGCTCGCCGCCCTGCGTCGCGCCGAATCGCTGGCCCCGGAAGCCGCCGCCGCGCAGCGCCTGACCGAACTGCGCGCGTTCAACCAGGCCAACGGCGTGCTGCTCGCGCGTCGGCGCCGCGAAGTGAACTGGGCCTTGCGTCATCTTGGCCGCATCGACTCGACGAGCGTGTACGATTCCGCCGGACAGCCTGGCGCCCGCCCGCAGGCGCGCTGTCTCGGAGTGGGATGAACCAGCACGACACGCACGACAAGACCGCACCGTCTTCGGCCTGGAGCAACGACATGCTCTGGGCTCTTAGCGTTACCGACAACCCGGTGATGCTGGTGGACTGCGCACGCCGGGTCACCCTTGCCAACGCCGCGACCCGCGCGTTGGCCGAGCGCGTGCGGCCCGGGGCCGATCCGGAATTCCTGCTGACCCTGCTACCGGATGACGCCTGGACGCTGGCCTGCAGTGGTGGCGGCTGGCACGGCGAAATCACGTGCGCGTCCGGGATGGTGCTGTCGATCGCGCTGCACTGCGACGAGCAGGCCGGCACCATGCGCAGCTTCCTGACCTTCGACGACCTGTCGGCACGCAACGGACGCGAGCGCGAGCTGCAGCTGCGCCATGACGAACTGCAGAACACCTATCGCCGCCTCGCCGGCACGCAGGAGCAGTTGCTGCAGTCCGAAAAGATGGCCTCGATCGGCCAGCTCGCGGCCGGCGTTGCACACGAGATCAACAACCCGATCGGCTACGTGCACTCCAACCTGGGCACGCTGCAGGAGTACATCGGTGCGCTGTTCGCGCTGGTCGAGGCGCACGAGGCTGCGCTGCAGGCCAGTGACCCGGTGGCGTGCCGCGAGGAAGTCCGCGCCAAGCGCGACCGCCTCGACATCGACTTCATCATCGGCGACCTGCCCAAGCTGCTTGCCGAGTCGCGCGAAGGCATCGAGCGCGTCACCAAGATCGTGCACGACCTCAAGGACTTCTCGCACACCGGACGCGATGAGGCGATGCGCCCGTCCGACCTGCACCGCGGCCTGGAATCCACCCTCAACATCGTCTGGAACGACCTGAAGTACAAGGTCCGCCTGGAGAAGCACTACGGCGAGCTGCCGCTGGTGGAGTGCCATCAGTCGGAGATCAACCAGGTGCTGATGAACCTGCTGATCAACGCGGGCCAGTCGATCACCGAGCGCGGCAGCATCGTCATCGCCACCGGTGCCGAAAACAACGAGGCTTGGATCAGCATCGCCGACAGTGGTTGCGGCATCGCCGCCGATGCACTGCAACGCATCTTCGAGCCGTTCTACACCACCAAGCCGATCGGTCGCGGCACCGGCCTTGGGTTGGCGATCGCGTACAGCATCATCGCCAAGCACCACGGCCGCATCGAGGTCACCAGCAAGCCGGGCGCCGGCAGCGCGTTCCGCGTGGTGTTGCCGACCGTGCAGCCTCGCGACGCCAACGCCGCCTGACGGGCGGCGCGAGGCGGGGCGGGAGGGCAGGGCGCCGCCGCTGCCTCAGAACCCGTCTTCGCCTGCCGCGCGGCGCTCATGCGCGCGGAACGCGGCCTGGATGTGCTCGCGCAGCTCGTCGTCGTTCCACGGTTTGGTCAAGAAGCGATAGATCGCGCCGAGGTTGATCGCCTCGGTGATCGTCGCCAGGTCCGTATAGCCGGACAACACCATCCGGACGGTATCCGGATAGAGATCACGCACGCGAGAGAGGAACTCGGTGCCCGTCATGTCGGGCATGCGCTGGTCGGACACGATCACCTGGACGGCGTTGCTGGCGAGCAGGTCGAACGCCTCGCGGACACTGCTCGCGGTGAGGATGTTGTAGCCGTCGCGGCGGAACAGGCGGGCGAGGGAGCGCAGCACGTTCTCCTCGTCGTCCAGCAGCAACACCGTTCGTTCCGGACGTGTCGCGGCGAACGCGCCGGGCAGCAGGAAGCGGCGGCGGATGAGGTCGTCGAGCTGCTCGGCCGGCAACGGCGGACTGAACAGGTGACCGACGAAGTAGTCGCAATGGTTGCGGCGCAGGAAGCCCAGTTCGGCTTCGGTCTCCACGCCCTTGGCGGTGACCTTCATGCCGAGGCGATGGCCCATCGCGATGATGCCGCGCACGACTGCCGCGCTGCGTGGGTCGCTGGCGACGTTGCGGAAGAAGCTGCGGTCGATCTTGAGCCGGTCGAGCGGGTACTGCGCCAGGGAGGCGAAGCTGAGTCCGCCCAGGCCGAAGTCCTGCACCGTCAGCGTGGCGCCCAGAGCGCGCAGGCCCGCCATCGTGTCGTGGATCCGGTGCGCATCGAGGGCGAGCGCGCTTTCCGAAATCTCGAACTCCAGCGACTTGCCCGACAGGTTGAAGCGGTGCAGCAGTTCACCGATCTCGTCGAGGCAGCGCGGCTGTGCCAGCAGCGGACTGGCCAGGTGCACCGACAGCGTCAGGTAGTCGAGTCCGCGGTCGCGCCATTGCGCCAGCTGTCGCGCGGCCGCCTCGGCCACCCAAGACCCCAGCTGCGCCGACAACCCGACGCGTTCGACGATCTCCAGGAACCGGCTCGCGCGCAGCAGGCCGTTGCCTGGCGTATCCCAGCGCAGCAGTGCGCCGAACCCGATCATGCCGCCGTCCTGGGCATCAATCAGCGGCTGGTAGAACAGGTGCAGCTCGCGGTTGTCCATCGCCTCGACGAAGCGCTCGGCGAAGCCGTCGTTCGGCGCCTTCTTGTCGGCGGTGGCCGAGTACAGGCCAACGCTGTTCAGGCCCTGGCGCTTGACGTCCAGGAGCGCGCGCTCGGCGCCGGCCAGCAGCGAGGGCGCGTCGTTGGCGTGATCGGGAAATACCGCGATGCCAATCGAGAGTGTCACCGGCAGCGAGTACGGCGGGATCCACAGCGGCGTCTCGAAAGCGTCGCGGAGCATCTCGGCCAGCGCCTCGCCATCGGTTTCGCCCGGCAGGTAGCGGATGCCGGCGATGAACTCGTCGCTGTTGAGCCGCCACAGCCAGCTTTCGTCCGGCATGGCCTTGCGCAGCCGCTGTGCGATCGCCGCCAGCGCCTGGTCACCGACCGCCTCGCCCATGTTCGAGTTGATCGAGCGGAACATGTCCACATCGACATGCAGCAACGCGAGCTGACGCTTGGTAGCCCGCGCCGCGGCCAGTTCCTTGGGCAGGCTGGGCCCACCGGCGCCAAGCCGGTACAGCAGGGTGACAGGATCGACAGGAATCCCGCTGAGCGCGTCGTAAGGCTGCTTCATCGTGACAGGGTAGCGGTTTCGTGGCCCGGAACCGAGGGGCGCACAGGAACCCCACCGGCTATCGCATACTTCGCCGGAATCCCAGAGGAGCATGCCCGTGCAGATCCTGCCATCCGCTGTCCTGGTACTTGGCCTGGCGGTCGGCGCCAACGCGGCGACAGCGACCTTCCAGGACTGCGCTGACTGCACCCCCATGGCGGTCATTCCCTCGGGCACGTTCACCATCGGATCGCCGGACACCGAGCCCGGTCGCGGCAAGGACGAAGGTCCGATGCGCAAGGTGTCAGTCGAATCCTTCGCGTTGGGCACGGTGGAGGTCACTAAAGCCCAGTACGCCGCCTTTGTCCGTGCCACCGGCCGCCCCACCACGGGCGGCTGCATCACGGACCGGCGGCATCACGGAGATTGGCAGCCGGATGCCGAAACAACATGGAAGGACCCCGGATTCACCCAGGCCGAAAACCACCCCGTCCTGTGCGTCAGTTGGGACGAAGCGCAGGCGTATATCGACTGGCTCAACACCCGGACAACGGGTGGCTACCGACTCCCGAGCGAAGCGGAGTGGGAGTACGTGGCCCGCGCCGGGTCAGTCACCGCCTACCCGTGGGGAGCCGAGGCGGGTGACGGTTGCGCCGATGCCAATGGCGGCGACGCCACGATGACAGATGCCTATCCAGGCTTCGTGCTGTCGCCCTGTCGCGACGGCGCCTTGAACACGGCTCCGGTGGGCAGTTATCGCGTCAACGCCTTCGGTGTCCACGACATGATCGGCAATACCAGCGAATGGATCGAAGACTGCGCCACGATGTCCTACGACGCACTTCCACTCGATGGAAAGCCGCAGATGACCGGTGATTGCAGCAAGCACCTGGTACGTGGCGGCTCATGGGGCACCTATCCGAAAGACTACCGCTCGGCCAACCGGATGCGGTATGCGCACGATGCACGCGACGACTCCATCGGCATCCGCGTGGCAAAGAGCCTGCGCGATGGCCGCGGAGCCCAACCAGGCAACCATTCACCTTGACCGACGCATTGCACGCCATCGCCTACATCAGTACTGCCACCCGCAGGTTGCAGCCCGCCGAGATCGACGGCCTGCTGCTAGACGCGCGCGGATTCAACGCAATGTCAGGCGTGACAGGGGTGCTGTTCTTCAACGGCAACGAGTTCTTCCAGTACTTCGAAGGGCCGTCCGAGCGCGTTGAGGCTGCGTACGAGCGGATCAGGCTGGCGAGGAGCCATGCCAACATCCGCGAACTCATGAGCGCACCGGTTTCGAGTCGGCAGTTCGCGACCTGGCACATGGCGTTCTGCAATGCGCCGACGTCGCACCTGCAGGAGCTGGCGCAGGCCCGCTGGGAAGAATCGATTCCCGTGACCCGGTCGTCCTTTGACCGAAGCGATGGCGTTGCGCTGCTGATGCACTACTGGAGCAAGTGGCTGGCGGAGAATCCGCTCAGTCCGGCATGAGGTTGGGGTGGCGGTCCAGCCTTGAACAGTGGTTCGGCGGTACCCAGCGCCGGCCACAAGGAGGATGCAACCATGCTCAAGGTCTACGGATTCTCGAAGGTCAATGCCGTCGCTCGCGGCTACACCCGCGACCTGCGCGTACTGTGGGCACTCGAAGAGATGCAGTTGCCGTTCGAACTGGCCGGCATGGACCACCCCGCGCATGACCTCAGCACCGACGCCTATCGAAAGCTCAGCCCCTTCGAGCAGATTCCGTCCATCGACGATGACGGGCTGGTGATCTCCGAGTCCGCCGCCATCCTCCTGTACCTGGCGAAGAAGTCGGGCCGTCTGATTCCCGCCGACCACGCCGGCGAAGCGCAGGTGATGCGCTGGTGCTTCGCCGCAATGAACACGGTCGAGCCGCCACTGCTCGGCCTGCTGGTGCTCGACTGGACGGCCGATGACAGCTGCGGCCAGCACCGCGAGTTCCTGGTCGGCTGGGCGCATCGGGTGCTGGGGAACCTGGAGCGCTGGCTCGCCGACCGCGACTTCATTGCGACGGCGGATTTCAGCGTCGCGGACATCCTGATGTCGCACGTGCTCGGAGCCATCAAGGACGAGCGGATGATCGCGCCGTATCCAGGAGTCTCGTCGTACCGTGACCGGTGCCTGGGTCGGCCCGCATGGAAGCGCACCATCGAGGCGTACTGCGCGGGTTGAGGCGGGGTAGGGAGGCCGGATCCAACCGCCACCGCTCAACCCGCAGTTCCAGACGGCTCGGCGCGCAGGCAGCGGTACTCCAGTATCACCAGGTCCTGCTGAAACTGGCGCACGGACTGCAATGCCAGGTTCCGCGTGCCGAGATCGGGCGGTGCGAATGAGCGGCCGGCGCCAATCAGCACCGGTATCATGCGCAGGCGCAGCAGATCGACCTCGCCCGCGCGGAGCAGCGCGTCGCACAGGGTCAGGCTGCCCCAGATGATGATGTCGCCGTCGACCCGGGCGCGAAGTGCGCGCACCGATTCCACGCCATCGCCGTGCAGCACCTTCGCCGGATCACGGGTGCCCCATGGCGCCGCGTCCAACGTGTTCGATACCACGTACTTGGGGAGGGCGTTGATCGGCACGGCCACGGGTTCCTTCACCGGGTCGGCGTCGGGCCAGTACTCGGCGAACATCTGGTACGTCGTGCGTCCCAGGACGATGGCGCCGACGCGTTCCAGCAGCTGCAACTGGCCCGGGTCGACCTCGTTGATGGCACTGGCGTCGATGAAGAAGCCGATGCCGCCGTCCGGCTCGGCCGCGTAGCCGTCGGCGCTGATGATCTGTTCGACAATGAGCCTGCCCATGATCTGTTCTCCGGTGGGGATTCCTGATTAAGACGAACGGAGGTGGGCGCGATCGACATGCGGGGCAGGGCAGTGGGGGCGCGCCGGCATGGCCGGCTTGTCGGACTGGGGCGGCTTGCATAAGCTGACTACCAATTGGTGCCAGCCCTGGCTGGGGCGTGATGATTGATGTTCTCTTCAACGGCTAGTCCATGTGTCACTACATAACCGCCGTACTCCCGGGATCTGCCGATCACGACCACCTTGATGCGATAGCTCGCAAACATGGAAGACAGTTTCTGCGGCTGTCAAATCCGAGCATCCAGGCCCAGATTGAGCCGGATGAGCAGTACTTCATCACCACTGTCGGACGCTGCGACTGCGGGACTCCGCTTGGCGCACTCGCCCAAAGCTCGAGTTGTGCTCCGGATTGGTTAGCGCTGAAGCAGCGCCTGCTCAAGAAGGGCTGGGGCAAGTCGAAAGTCGCGCGGTCCATTGCGCAGAAGCAGGAGGACTTTCTCACGGCTGCCGAATCTTCAGAAGCGACCAATCTTAAGGAAGTGTCTTCCTGGCTGGACTTCATCGGTGCGGTCCTCGGCTCCGGCAGAACGTCGCATCTTGGACTCTTGCTTCACATGTACAGCGGGTCTATCGAAAGCCGCATTGAGCTTGCAGGCAGAGAACTGGTTCGCACATCCAGTCTCACCGCTGATGTGCTGAGCAATATGAAGGAAGACGTGCTCTACGTCTTCCGGCATTAGGGGTGTCGTAGCTTGGTCGTTACCTTCTAAGTGACAGGCCGCTGCTTGCCGATAGCGGACGTTAGGGGTAGGCCATCGGTCGGGGCCTACAGCCGAGAACAGGCTCCGCAAAGCCCTACGTAGCACTTCGCATAATGCATATTATGTCACGCACCCTGCGGTGGGCACCTATCGCCAAAACGGCGTTGCTGTCCGGCTGGAGCAAATCTGTATCCCTTTCCGCAGCAATTTGTATCCTTTTCCGCAGTAACGATGTATCCCAAACGGCAGGCAGGCCCGGCATGGCTAACACCGACCAGAAACCGCCCAAGTACGCCGACTGGCACAAGACTGGCCTGAGGCTGCTGCTGTCCGGCCAGAAGCCCACCGCGCAAGGCCTGATCGACGGCCGCGGCGGCGGCAGCATGACCACTGCGACCGCCGCGCTGAACGAGTTCTATGCCGATTACCTGCCGTCGGTACTCAGCGCCGCCACGCTGGGCGCGCCGGCCGAGATCGCGGAGCTTGTGGGCGATCTGTGGACGCGCTTGGCCGGTTACGCACGAGACGCCGCGACCAAGAACTTCGAAAAGGAGCGTGGCGAGCTGCAGGCGCAGGTGAAGCATCTCCAGGGCGATCTGTTCAACGCCGGCTCGGAACATACGCGTCTGACCGCTGAACTAAAAAGTGAGCAAGACCAAAGACGGGCAGCAACAACGCGGGCCGAAACCGCAGACGCGGCATTGCTGACGGCACAGAAGGACGCCGCCTCTGCGCTGGGTGCGTTGAGGGAGTCTCAGCGCCTTATCCAGACCATGCAAGCTCGCGTTGATGCGGAGATTGAGAGCCTAAGGTCCGAGCATGCCACAGCGCTGAGCGCGCTCGAGAGCAGATATCAGGCGGAAACCCGTCTCCTGCAGCAATGGTTGAACGACGCGAGATCGGGAGCGCGCCCCTAAAGTTGAGAGCCGGCCAGCAGCGCAGTCGTTAGCCCTCAAATGGGGGTGCTCTCCACCCTACTCCCACATGCTGTTCCTGGTTTCCAATGGGATCGCGAGCCCAAGTCCAACGTCTGATCATGTTCTGATCGGTGGAGACGCGATGCCCCACGACCCGATAGAGCCTCGCATCGATTCGGACGAGGAAATCCACTCGCTCTGCTATCGAGAGCTGAACATCTCTTGGGTCGGCGGGAGTTGCGGCTAGTGACTGCCTGCGCTCATAGGCGGCCTTGAGGTAACGCTCAAGTGCAACTTGATAGTGACTGGAAACGATTCGCCGATCTGTCCAGGTCAAAATCGAGCGCAGAGCATTGATCTCGCCATTGGTGACAATGCATGACGGCAATATCGCACCTTTCTGATCGGCTTCTAGCAGGCGTGGAGCCTCATTCGGAAAGCGTTCCTCCCATTGATTGCGCTCGATCCATCGTGCCAAGCGACGCGGAAACGGCACCGGGATGGTCGTCCAATAGGCTTGCCTATCAAATGCAGCCTGCTCCTCTGGTGGCTCTGGTGTCGCATCGGGTTCGAACTCATCGACGCTTAGCCGCCACGACTGATCAGTCACGTCCAGATACGGATGGGGTTCTAATGCGGTTCGGCCGCTGACCAGAAGGGTCCGGCACAACGCGGCAGTCAAACCGACCGATGGGGTGGTCGACTCGTACAGAGCGACACGATCGCTCATGGGGGGATAGATCGCATGCCCCAACCCACTCTCGACTTCGATTGTCCTGCGAAACGCTCGCATCCACCAGGCGACACGCGCCAGCTCGCGCTCCATATGGCGGTCGTAACAATCACTGAGGCAGCCAAGGTTTCCGATGACCAGACTGCACCCCTGTGGGCATCGGAATGCGTGTTGGACACAGTCGGGGCCACTAAAGCGGAGAAATGCGCCACAGTGCCAGCAATGCTCAGTCATCGAACCGCCATGCTTCGGGCATTGGCCGAGCAACTCTCCTTGCATTGCAAAACTATGAAAGCCCTCCTCGAGGCAAGCGCGACATGCGCGCAAGCCCGCTGGGCCGTGCTCCAGCGCATCGAATGTCCATGGCGCGACTTGCGTGCGATACGAAAGTGGGGCTCGCGCGCCCGCAAGCGCCGAAAAGGAGGATGCCGCCTCCCTGGCACCCGTTGCACTGAAATGAAATGCGGATTCGATCCATGTGGCGGGAAGCAATCGCTTCACTTCCAGTTGGTTCAACAGGTTCGCGCGGATCAGACGGGAAACGCTGGCGTAGAGGGATTCATAAGGCCGCCGAAGGGTATGGAAGCCGATCAGCGATTGGATGGCCGTAGACCCAGTCATGACCGTTCTTGCAACTCCCTGCATCTGCGTAATGCACAGTACATACATCGTGCCCCCGCACAAGCACAGTTGCGCCCGCAGGAAGGCAAGCCCGAAACCCAGATCGATCGCCAATCTCAACCCAGGAGACTCGAAAAGCCTAGCCTGCGGGCTAGCGCCTCAGGAACATCGATATCCTAGGCATCGACGCCAAGCAGGCATTCGTTAGAGGACCGACTTCTGCTATGAACGCACTACGCCTGGCACTCGATGCCGTCGTTATTGCCGAGAGTGAATACAAGGCCCGCTGTCTCGTCGTCTGGCATGAACTGAAAGCGGCCGATCCCGCGCTCGCCGAAGAGATCCTTCGCCTCGGCTTCGATGAACCCATGGCAGCGCGGTGGGTGTGCAGTCCATTCCGGGAGCTCGGCGATTCGCCGGCAGCGCTGGTGGCTGCCGGGCGCAGCACTGAGATCATGGACAAGGTCTACCGGACCATGACCGGGTTTGTCGGCTAATGACCGCTTGACGCCCGGCTAGCGAAGATGAGCTCGGTTTCCCTTGTCTCGGATCCACTTCGGATGCGTGCCCTCACCGCGGAATCAGATGGCGCTACCATTCCAACTGTTCCGGATTGGTCCAGCGCCGTGAATCCAGTTTGCGCTGGATGCCGCGCTCCACCCAATCCAGTGACGCCAGCACGGCTCGACCTTGCGTGCTCCACTCCTGCAGCTCCGCGCGAACCCCGTCGGTGGTCGGTGACCGGTCGCTTCCGCCCTCGGCATGACTGTTGTAGGCCAGCATGTGCATCAACGTCATCGCTTTGGCCAGCGGCACGAGGATGTGCTCAGGCAAGGCATCGGCTTGATCGGCAGTGCCCCGCAGATCCTGCAAGCCGTAATGCGTGACGATGTTGAGAAACGCATCGCAGGTGTCACGAAGGGCGGCCATGGGGGTAGCGGGAAGCGCGAGGAAGGCCTCCGCTCGGGCCACGGTCTCGCGCAGCGCGTTCTGGGTCTGTCCGATTTGCGGAAGGATCTCGGCCGCCACGAGCAGATGGCGGGCGCTGCGATCGCGCCACCGGTGGAATGTGTCCTTCAGTGAAATTCCCAAGGCAACCACGACCGCCGCCCACGTCCCCAATGCGTTCCAATCCATGCGTTCTGCTCGTGCGTGATCAGGTGGATGCCAAGCGACGAACAACCTGCGTCGCGTCGCCGCGCTACTGCTCGCGTCTCGAAGCTTCCACAAGCTGGCGCGCCCAGGAAGCCCCTACTTCGTGTCGAACCGTTCTTCCAGCATCGACATTGCGCCAACGCTAGGCTTCATCTTCTGACAATAGCCCAAGATCCGCGTCCCCGGTCAGTCTGTGAGCTCGCAGCAGGTGCTTCTCGAGGGTCATTCGCTCGAACTGGTTGGCCGTATAGTCCACGTGCACAACCGTGGATTCCAGCTTGGGGGGCGCCGCGACAAACTGGGCGAGGACGAAGCTCTCCACCGGGCCCGCGTCGTACAGACGCGCCATGAAGAGCAGCGCCGGGTTGCCTTTGGGATCCGTGTCTACGCTCAGGCAGAACACATGACGGTTGGCAATGGCTGGCCCCAGCAGTTCAGATGGCAGCTGCGCTCGCCGCGGGGCGGCCCCCTCCCCAATTGCATAGGCGACAGCGGCGTCAAACTCGACACGGCGCAGGGCGCCCGGCGCAAACAAATGCGCGGTGAGATTGAGGCCGATCTTGACCAAGGTGCGGTCAATGGCATGCAGGTCCGCCTTGACCTGCAGGTTTACACCGCCCCCCGCCGCAGCGCCTGCGACGACGGGCTGGTCCAATGTGGCTTCGAGTGCATCCAGGTCGACCCGCAACAGACTCAGCATGGCGCGCAGATGATGGATGTCGGGGGCCCTGCCGACCAATTGCCCCGACCGCGGATTCTGGAAGACCGACCAGGCTTCGCTTGATTCTGGGGAGCTTGGCCTACGTATCGGCTCGAACCAGATGCCACGGTTGGGTGGCTTGCGCAGGTCTGACGGTACGTCGGCCCGGTAACGGTCGACTTGCCAGTTGAGCGGCGTGACCGTGAACGAACTGGCCGCGTGCTTCTCGATCAGCACGAGCTCGTCTCCCAGACGATCGCGCAAGGTGCCGAATAGGTTTGCGATCGCAGGCCGGTCGGGGCCTATCGCGTGTTCGCTGACGGTCCCGCTCTCGTCTTTCTCGAACACGACTTGAGCGTATAGCTCGGGCTGTCCGCTCGCGGCCAGTTGACCGGCCAACTGCGGTCCGTCATCGCTCAATTGCAGCGTGGTGTAGGCCTGCAAGGGCGACGGTGGCTGCCCGTCTCGCGTCGTCGGCTGCATGAACAAGCGCGCCAACCCGATGGGAGAGGCTTTCAGCACGTGCGCTTCGAGCTTGGAAAATGTGGAGGTGTTGCATCGACTGCAGACGCAGCCACGAAGCATCCACGCCGAATCGTCGCCACCGAGACCTGCCGAGACGACGTGTTCGTCGCTGTACGGCCCAGGGCGGCCGCAGTACAAGCAGCCGGCGATGTGGCGGTCAAGCGCGGGCGACGCGACGTCAACTGATTCCAAACTGTTAATGGGGCCTGTCATTTCGGGGGCTGTTCAAGTTGATGGGGTCTGTCATTTCAGGGGGGCAGGACGTCATGGGTCGCGCAGCGCCGTGATGGTCCAGCGGAACGGCTCGCGGTACTGCTCGGCCAACGACGAGTCCATGATCTGGCTGTAAGCGACCACGTTCCAATCTTGGGCGAGCTCGTGTTCGGCGCGCATCCGCGCCTCCCACTCCGGGTCGGGCACGACAATGCCGGCACACGAGGCGTCAAATGGCAGCGCATCGGCGTGCAGGCGCCATTCGCGCTCCCAGGTGAAGTCGATCGGCCGGTCGGCAGTGGGGTCGTACGTCATGTGCCGCCATTGATGGCTGGGGGGCAAGGCGTCGGCCTCAGCCAGCGGTTGGTAGATCACCGGACGTGCACCGTGCGCGTAGAGCCAGCGCTTATCGAAGATGAGTCCGAATGGCGCGTAGCGTCCGTAGTCCCAGTCGTTGACGAGGCCATCGGCGAGCGCGGCCAGCGGCGCCTCGGTGAAACAGACGCAGCGGTAGTGATTGAGAATCAACCGGTCGCTGCCGCGCAGGCGGCCGTCGACCAGGATCTCGCCCAGCCGTTGGTAAGCCGCTTCCGCGGTCGGGCCCTGCGTGAAGTGAATGACCTGGTCGGATAAATCAGCACGTGGCATTGAGCGTTCTCCGGCGACGACGCTAGGCCTTGGTCTTGCGGGCGCGCGTCTTCGCGACCGCCGTCGGCTTGGCCAGTGCCTTGTGCAGCCGATCTTGCAAACGATCCAGCTGCTTTTCCAGCGCCGTGGCGCGGGCGGCGTGGCCGGCGGCCTCGCGTTCGGCGTGACGCAGGCGCTCGGACTGGGCCGCGGCCGCCTGCTCGGCGGCGCGCTCGTGCTGCTGCGCGGCGCTGGCGAGCTTGGCCAGTTCCTGGCGCGCCCGATCGACCTCCTGCAGCCAGCGGTCTTCGGACGCGCGGTGGGCGCTTTCACGCTGTTGGCGGTCGACCGTCGCGTCGGCCATCGCCTGCGCGTGCGCGCCCTGTGCCGCGAGCAGCTGCGCTTGCAGGTCGCCCTGGGCCACGAGGGCTTGCTCGCGTTGTTGGCGCAGCTCGTGCAACTGCGCGGCCTGGTCCTGCGTCAGGCGCTGCAGTTCGTGCAGGCGCGCCTCGGCCAAGGTGCGGGCCTGGTCGGCGCTGTCGGATCGCGCCACGGCCTCGTCGCGGGCGGCCTCCATCGCCTGGCGCACGGCGGTGAATTCAGTCCGCTCGGCCCCCAGCGCCAGGCGCGCCGACTCGAGGTCGGCCACGGCGGCCTCGCGCGCATGGGTCAACGCCAGTTCCCACAGCTGCGAGGCCAGCCCCGCCACGGCGGGCGGCGCCTGCGGCAGATCGAGCTTGGCCTGCTGCGCCGTCAGCCGCGCCCCCAATTGCGCCCACCACGCATCGAGCAGCCGACCGACGTTGTTCGGCGAGCCGCGCCCGAGCTGGGCGCGGATCCGTTCGGTGGTAGGCCGTTCGCCGGCGCGCAGCAGCGCGTCGGCGGTCGCGTCGACATCGGTTTGGGTCACGCCGGTTCGTGCCATGAAAATGCTCCTACTGCCGCGCCCTGCCCCGTTGCCAGCCTACCCGTGATAAGGGATAGTTATCACGGGTAGACGCCCTATTTCATATATTTAGACACATCATACATATGAAAAAGAACGCAATGTTGCCCGCCCCCGGAGCGGTCCCGACGCTCAGCCCGGACGCGCTGGCCGCCAGTGCGGCCACCGCGGTGCGCGAGTTGCTCGCCGAAGCCGCCTCGGCCAACACCACCCGCAGCTACGCCAGCGCCCTGCGCTACTGGGCGGCGTGGTACCAGGCCCGCTTCGGCGTAGCGATCGCGCTGCCGGTGCCCGAAGCCGCCGTGGTCCAGTTCCTGGTCGACCACCTGGCGCGTCGTTCCAGCGCCGGCGCGCTGACCTGGGAACTGCCGCCGGCGCTGGATGCGCAGCTGGTCGCCGCCGGCCTCAAGCGCCAACCGGGCCCGTTCAAGCACAGCACTGTCGTGCACCGCATCGCGGTGCTGTCCAAGGCCCACCAGCTCAAGAAGCTGGCCAACCCGTGCGAGCAGGCCGCGGTGCGCCATGTGCTGGCGCGTGGCCGGCGCGCGGCGGTCAAGCGCGGCGAGCGCCCGCGCAAGAAGACCGCGGTCACCCGGGCCGAACTGGAGGCGATGGTGGCGACCTGCGACGCCAGCCTGGAAGGCCTGCGCGACCGCGCCCTGCTCTACTTCGGCTTCGCCAGCGGCGGTCGCCGCCGCAGCGAGATCGCCGTCGCCGACCTGCGTGACCTGCGCGCGATCGGCCCCGGCCAGTACGTGTACCGGCTCGAGCACAGCAAGACCCAGCAGACCGGGCCGAGCGTGACCTCCACCCCCGACAAGCCGATCCTCGGCGTCGCCGGCGCCGCGCTCGCCGCGTGGCTGGAGGCGTCGCAACTGGCCGAAGGCCCCCTCTTCCGCCGCCTGTGGAAGGCCACGCTCGGCCCCGGCCTCAGCGGCGAGGCGGTGGCCGAGATCGTGCAGCGCCGCGCCCGCCAGGCCGGACTCAACGGCGACTTCGGCGGTCACAGCCTGCGCTCAGGGTTCGTCACCGAAGGCGGCCGCCAGGGCATCGCCCTGCCCGCGCTGATGGCGATGACCGAGCACCGCTCGGTAGCCAGCGTGATCGGCTATTTCCAGGCCGGTGGGGCCACGGACAATCCGGCCGCCCACCTGCTCGATCCGCCGACCTGACGCGGCCGGCGTTCACGTTCCCGGCCTCCCCCCTTGAAACTGTGACGGCCGACCACCAGTCATAGGGGTAACGGAGTACGTCCAGCACCAAGGCTTGGGGTGAAGCTGTCGCAACCTGCGCGACAACTTGGTGCGAGGCTGACCGTAGGGGGCACGCGAGTGCCTGACATGAACGGGCGCTTGGTCAGCCAGCCTGGCCCGGCACAAGGAGCGATGCATGGGCCGGCACCACGTAGGGCACAAGGAACTTGCGGCGTTCGCCGAGGACAAGGTGAACCTGCCGCACGACAAGGCAATCGAGTTGCGCGCGCAGGCGCGGCGGCTGCGGGAAAAACTGCAGGACTACGTCGCCGAACATCCCGACTTCACCCTGAAGAAGATGCTGCTGTCGGGCAGCCTGGCCAAGGGCACGGCCTTGCGATCGCTCAACGACATCGACGTGGCCTGCTACATCAGCGGCGCCGAGGCCCCGCAGGATGTCTCCGCCCTGCTGGAGTACTTGGCCGCGCGGCTGCGCAAGGCCTTCCCCAACTTCAAACCGGAACAGGTCAAGCCCCAGACCTATTCGGTCACCGTCTCGTTCCTCGGCTCGGGCCTGGACGTGGACGTGGTACCGATCCTCTACTCGGGCGACCCGCAGTGGTACGGCAACCTGGTCAGCCAGGACGACGGCTCCTTCCTGCGCACGAGCATCCCGCTGCACCTGGACTTTGCCAAGACCCGCAAGCAGCGCCAGGAAAAGCACTTCGCCCAGGTCGTTCGCCTCGTCAAGTTCTGGGCAAGGCGCATGAAGGCCGAGAACGAAGGGTTCCGCTTCAAGTCCTTCATGATCGAGATGGTCCTGGCCAAGCTGTGCGACGAGGGCCGCGATTTCTCCGACTACCCGGAGGCGCTGCAGCATTTCTTCACCTACCTCGCGCGAAGCAACTTCCGCGAGCAGATTGCGTTCAGCGACTACTACCCGGCCAACAGCGTCCCGACCTTCTCCGAACCGGTGCGGATCATCGATCCGGTCAACGCGGACAACAACGTGGCGCGGTTGTACACGAGCGCCCACGCCGACGCGATTGTCGATGCGGCGCTGGACGCAGGTGACGCCATCGACGCCGCGCTGGCGGCCCCCACCAAGCAGGAGACCGTCCGCTACTGGCAGAAGGTCTTCGGTTCCGCATTTCAAGGCTGAGGTGAACCATGTCTTCGAGCTACACGGTTTCCGAAACCACCACGTTCACCGTCACCCACGCCCGGCACATGGCGGCGAAGGTGGCCACCGACCTCAAGCGCATGCAGCGGCTCTACGGCTATCCCAGTGATGCCGACATCGCCAGCTACGAAGCCGAGGTGATCGAGCTGCTCAAGGCCGGCTACCTGGGCACCGTCACGCTCGGTTTCCGGCGCGATGGCAAGTGGATCGTGCCGACGCTGCGCTACACGGCGCAGGATCTCGCCGGCGGCGCCGCCAACGATGACGATCCGGGCAAGGTGCCGGCCGGCGCCAATGTGGTGGGCGCAGCCTTCTACAACTATTTGACCTACAGCAGCGCGTGGACCGGGCTGACGCCGGCGCAGAAGGAAGCGTTCAAGCAGACGCTGCCGTTCCAGCGTGTCGACGCACCCGAGCCGGAAATCAACGGCTACCTGGTCGCAGACCGCACCTATTCCGCCGGCGGCCAGGCGATGAATCGCGCCAGCGTGAGGAGCTTCTGATGACCACCAAGCCGACGCTCGACGAGCTGTTTGACCACCGCACCACCTACCCCGACCTGGATGCCCAGGGCCGTCTGGCACGCTTGGTCGGACTCGACGAGCAGAAGTCGCGCTTGACCAAGATTCTGGGCCTGCTCGTCAACCCGCATGGCCTCACGGCCTGGCTGCAGAGGCACCATCCCGATGCCGGCACGCTGCTCGACACAGTGCTGCGCCGTCCGCCGCTGGTGGTGCTTGCCGGCGATGTCGGATCGGGCAAGACCGAGTTGGCCGAAACCATCGGCGATGCGGTGGCGCGCCAGGAAAAGATCGACATCACCCTGCTGCCGTTGAGCTTGTCGACCCGCGGCCAGGGGCGCGTCGGTGAGATGACGCAGTTGCTGTCGTCGGCATTCGACTACGCCGTCGCCGAGGCCGAGAAATTGAAGTCGGGCGCGGGCAAGTCGCGCGGGGCCGTCATCCTGCTCGTCGACGAGGCGGACGCCCTCGCGCAGTCGCGGGAATCGGCGCAGATGCACCACGAAGACCGGGCCGGCGTGAATGCCTTCATCCGCGGCATCGACCGGCTGGCCAATGCCCGACTGCCGGCCGCAGTGATCATGTGCACCAACCGCCTGAGCGCCCTCGACCCGGCGGTGCGACGTCGTGCCGCCGAAGTGCTGACGTTCGCGCGGCCGAGCGACGAGCAGCGCCGCCATGTACTCGAGCTCCGCCTGGAGCCGCTGGGACTGTCAAAGAAGCACATCGACAAGCTGGTCGCGGCCACTGGACGGCGGACCGGCCACGAAGTGGGATTCACCTTTTCCGACCTGACCCAGCGGCTGCTGCCGACGATCGTGCTCGATGCTTACCCGCATGGCCCCATCGAGGGCGAACGCGCCATCTCGATTGCGCTGGGCATGGCGCCTACCCCTGCATTTCGCGACGAAGGCTGACGGTCATGACACAGGCCAACACCGCTCGACGCGACGGCGACGCCTTTCAGGCGCGGCAATTCTGGCGGCGCGCGGCACGATTGCTCGACGACCAGTCTCCGATCCGGCGGGTGGGGTTCGAGTCCGGCCCGAAGAGCTACGACGACATCTGGGTGGAATACGACCCGGCGCACGCCCCGCTCGACCAGTACGGGCGGCCATTGTTGCGCGAGCATCTCCAGTGCAAGTGGCACGTTGCACCGGACAGCTACGGCTATCTCCACCTCGTCGACCCCGCGTTCGTCAACGCCAATGCGCGGTCGCTGCTGCAGCGGGCCCATCGGGCGCAACTGGACTTCGCGCCGGGCGGTGAAGGGGCGCGTTTCAAGTTGTTGACCAACTGGCGTCTGGATCGTGCCGATCCGCTGCGCGCAATCATCGGCCTGCGCTCGGGCGCCGTGCGCGTGGACCGCCTGTATTCGACCCAGACCGACCACAGCAAGCTGGGCGACGTGCGCAGGAGCTGGCGGGAGCACCTGGGTATCGACGAGGACGCGCTGAGGATCCTGGCGGGAACCTTGGCCTTCGGCGAGGCGACAGATTCGCTGGACGAGCTTCGCGATGACCTGGACGTGCTGTTTGGCCTGGTGGGTCTGCGCCGCATCCCGTCCAACCAAAGTGCGTTTGAGTACGACGATCTGGTGTACCAATGGCTGGCCCAGGGGCGCTTGGACTTTGATCGCGCGTCCTTCCGACAGGCGTGTCAGCAGCAAGGCCTGCTGGTGGACGCTCGCAAGCGGCCGGGCGTCTACGGGGTGAAGTCGTTTGAGCATGCGCTCGATCGCCTCGAGGACCGGTGCGTGAAGGTGCTGGACTTCGTCCCGGACTTCGATGACCGCTACATCCGCAGCGAGTCGGACTGGGCAGGCAAGCTCTATCCCGGACTGAAGGCCTTCCTGCTCGACGCCGCGAAAGGCAGCGAGCGGCCGCGCCTGGCGTTGGATGCCCATGTCACCTTGGCCTTCGCCGCCGGCTCGGTGCTCAACCAAAAATCCGGACGCGTGGTCGAGCTGGAACAGCGGTCACCGGCCCGCCAAGTCTGGGCCATGGACGATCATCCCTCCGACCCGACCTGGGCGGCGTGGGAATGCGAATGCATCGACATCGACGTGACCCGGCCGGAACTGGCCGTGGCGGTCGCCCTGACCCATGACATCGCCGCCGATGTGCAGGCCTTCATCGCGCGCACGGTGCCCGCCGTTGGGCGCCTGCTGGTGTTCCGTCCCGTCGGCGGGGCCGGACAGGCGTCGGTGATGGGCGGTCGGCACGCATTCGAGCTGGCGCAGGCGTTAGCCGCACAAGTGAAGCAGCAGCGACCGGCGGCTGTGGATTCGACGGTTCATCTGTTCGTGGCCGGCCCGAATGCGTTCGCATTCTTCCTCGGGCAGCAGCAGCTCGCGATGGGACGAATGTGCTTGTATGAGTTCGATTTCGATGGGACGCGCGATCGCTCCTATCGCCCTTCCCTCACGCTCCCCATCGGAGCGAGCTAATGCCGGTGGCGGCATGGCCGGAGTGCGGAGCAACAGCGGAATCCGTTCAGAGCTTTTGGTTTGCTGTCACGTTGCTGCCGTGGACCCAACGTGACGCCCATACGACCACGGAGAGGAAGACTACGATGTCCAAGCGCGAGCAGTCTGGCCCCAAGGTAACCCGCATTGCTTCATCGGTACTGCGCGATCCCGGCGCGAGTACGACCGCCAAATCCCTGGCTGGTAGCGCGTTGGCGCAGGCCGGCACCGCCAAGCAGTCCTCGCCGGCCACTTCGCGTACCGCCGGCAAGGCGCTCAACGACGGCCGCACCAGCTCGAGCACCAAGTCGCTGGCCGGCAGTGTGCTGACGCAGAAACCGAAGCGATAGGCTGCATCAAACGCCATCGCCTCGGCCTGGGGACGAGCGCTAAGACCTTAGCGCCGCCCCTTGGGACCTGCTTGCCCAGCGTGCTTCACGATGCGGCTGATACGGGAGAATGCGCCGCACGGGTATGCCGCGTTTCGCGCTATCTTGCGTGGCTTTGATGGCTCGACATGGTCTTGGCCGAGGATAGGGGGAAACATGTTCTACAAGGGGTTCTTGGCTCAGCGCTTTAGCGTCAGGACCGGCGCCGTCATAGGCATCGCTTTCGCGGCAGTGGCCTATTACTTGGCGACGCACAAGTTAACCGCAGAAATGGCGACCATGCTCGGATCTGCGCTTGGCGCAGGATCCGCAGTGGTTGCCGTGATCATCGCCACCAACTACGGCGAGTATCGCCAGCAGTCCCAGATTCGTGATTATATCGCCGCGAGCGTCGTATCCGTCGCCGACCGACTGTTCATGCTCAGGCACGCGCTTGTCGGCTACGACCGTGAGTTTCGGGCCTACGGCATTCAGGGCAACGGGCTACCAGCAGAAGTCTGGATCAGTGCATTGAAAAATTGCCAAGAGCTTCGCGTTGCTATCGACTTGGCAAGGAAGCGTCTCGCCCGCATTCTCGATCATGCATACAAGCTCGAATGGAACACGGTTGAAACGCTTCACCGAGTCGAGGAACTGCTGCCTGAATTATCAAAGTTGACCGACGAGATTCAGGGCGTCGGTCAATCAGCGCGGCTGTATGGGGCCGCGTTGCCTGACGATATGAGCACGACAATCACCAGGCAGTATGCAGAGTTCAAACAGTTGCTCAACCAACTGGGATCGTTCCAACTGGTGCGCGTTGGAAATCAGGACTAGGTGCGCCGCCAGGGTCGGAAGCGGACATTGGCATCGGACCGGTCGCCCAGATCGCTCCGAAGAGCGCCACGGGGACGCCTGTCACGCCCTCACTTCGAGCGTGCCGCCTAGACATCAGTCCCGCCCGCCCGAGCTGATTCTCTTGGACCTTCTCAGCGCATGCTCGGCCAAGGTCGCCTGACGTTCGTGCTTGTAGTCAAAGTGAGAATCTACAGCGGCAATAAATGGGTTGTCATGGAATGGCCACGTGTCATCCGCATCCAACCAACCCACAAGGATGTCAGCTGTCAGGCTCGGGCCTATACCTTCAAATGCAAGTATCACGACGATACAGCACACTAGATGCAGTTCGTCAGCGACGCTCGCAAGCATGGCTGGCGTTTCCAATCCCAAGCGGACACCCTCAGCGCGAAGCCTGAGCTTCTCGTCCATGCGCCGCTTTGTTAGATGCACGTAGTTCGATGCGTCAACCCATGCTTGATGTGTTACCAGGACAAACGCCTCTCGATCCTCGCCCAGCATGCGTAGTCGCAGATCTCGAATATGGTCTGCGTTAGCCTTGTTCACCTTTTTCCCGCGAAAGAACTTGACCTTTCCATCGAGATCCTCCGCAGCAGCGGCCTCGTCGACGTACAAGGTGTTGACTGCAACCTCTAACGCATGACGAAGCTCGCGACGGGCAGCGTTAAGCCCGCCATTCTCTATCGCTAGTTGAGCGACCAGAATTGCTTCGCCAATGTCGTCCTGGTGGCGAGGAAAAAGGTACTCATTGCTGTATTCGGTCCATTGCGACGCGGCTAAGTCGCAAAGATGCAGCGTCCTGAGGAGTCCTGCGACACTTCTGTTCGTCCGCGCGAGGATCTCCCGATACTCGGGCGACGCTCTTAGCTCCTCATGAGCATCCGCTCTTTCAACACGCTCCTTCAGCCCTTGCAATACCAGCTTGACTACTGGGTCATCTGGATCTAGATCAGCCATTTCCGTATGTCGCTGGTGTGGTGCACTAGCTTACGGGATTCACACGGGTTGCCATGGACGCCGATCTGGGGCCATCTGTCCGCCCTTCTCGCGCTCGCTGGGATGACAAAGTTCTTGATGCCTATCCATTAGGTGTTATGGCCGTCGTCCGTTCCGGCCCGACTGAAATGTTTCGGCGTCGCCCAGGTCCGCGAGGGTCAACGCACGGGTTTCCTTTCCAGGCATCCTTACGCGGCACTCCCCGCGGAGACGCACTATGCCGACGCCCTCAGACCTGGTGAACCGACGACGCCAGAGTTCAATCCGAATGTCCGCTGCGGGTTGCGGTTTCAACCGGTCGATGCAACACACTGAAGGCTGCCTCGGCAGCAGGAGTGTTGCAGATGAAGTACCGGGCAAGGATCTGTTACACGGAAAGCCAGAAGGCCCTGATGTGGGACCGCTGGCAGCAGGGCGAGT
>DATDBK010000099.1:0-46731 GCA_036524935.1 Lysobacter sp.
TCGCACGCGAGCCCAGACTCGTGACCAGGCGATGCGGACCGGCGACGCGCAGCCAGCGATACGTCGCCGCGCCGATCAGCATTGCGCCCGCCAAGGCCTGGACCCGCGTGCGCTCCACCAGGATGCCACCGTAGACGGCAGCGACCACGATCGCGATCGATGCGAGGTGACCGATCGCGATTGGCAGCAGCGCCCGCCACGCCTGGTCACCATCGCGCGCATGCACGCCGCGCCGTGCGGCGAACATCCAGCCGTTGACCGGGCTCAGCCCATGCAATACGCCGAGTCCGGCAACAGCCAGCCAGGGCCACCAGGTTTCCATCGCCGCCCGGGCTCAGGCCTTCGACGCGCAGCACGACGCGGCGGGCGCGGCGGCCTCGTAGCGATCGTGGTGGCGGACCCACGCCATCGGGTAGTCAAACTCGTCCTCGTCGCGGCCTTTGGGCGTGAGCTCGAGCAGGTTGTAGGCATGCATCATCACCTCCACACCGCGGCCGTAGCGCGAGTAGGTGTGGAAGACCTGGCCCGCTTCATCGCGATGGAACACGCTGATGCCCGGTGCCTCCTCGTGCGGGAACGGCTGCCGCGTGTAGTTGTAGTCGACCTTGCCGCTCGACATCTCGTCCTGGCTGAAGTTGACGCCGAAGTCATGGTTGAAGGTGGTGCCGTGCGATGACGCCCACTTGAACTTCCAGCCCATGCGCTGGCGGAAGCGTTCGATCTCGGCCAGTGGTGCGCGCGAGACCGCAAGCAGGGTGACGTCGCGTTGCGCCAGGTGGAGGTTGGCGCCGTCGTTGTGGTCGGCCATGAAGGAGCAGCTCTTGCAACCCTGCTCCCAGCCAGGCGCGAACATGAAGTGCTGCATCAGCAGCTGGCTGCGCCCGTCGAACAGTTCCGCCAGCGTCTTCGGGCCTTCGGGCGTATCGAAGACGTAGTCCTTCTGCACGCGCACCCACGGCAGTGCGCGGCGTTCACGGGCGATCTGGTCCTGCAGGCGGGTGAGTTCCTTCTCGCGCGCCAGCAGTGCCTTGCGTGCGGCGAGCCATTGTTCCTTGCCGACGACCGGGTGGTCAGCGGGTGAAAGGTCGATGGCCGGTTCGTTGAGTGCGGTGTTCATGATGTTCTCCGGGGTTGCGGATGGGCGGCTGCCCAGTCGCGGAGCTAGCCGCGCCCGTCTCCGGCCGGTCGACCGGAGGTTGAATAAAGAAGGAGGGGCGCTGTGCCGCCCGGGATCAGCGCGGTGGTCGGCGGACGGCGCGGACCTTTCCGCTCGGTCCGCCACCGCAATAGAACGTCCGGGCGCCGTCGGATTCCAGGCCGCTGACGCCGGTGCCATGCGGCATCTCGAGTCGCTCGAGCACGGCGCCGGACTCGGCATCGATGCGTCGCAGTTCGCTGCCGTCGCCGTCCCACACGCCGTGCCACAGCTCGCCATCCACCCAGGTCACGCCGGTGACGAACTGGTTGGACTCGATGGTGCGGATGATGGCGCCGGTGTCGGGGTTGATCTGGTGGATCTTCCGGTCGCGGTACTGGCCAACCCACAAGCTGCCCTCGGCCCACGCCATCCCCGAATCGCCACCGTTGCCCGGCGCGGGGATCGACGCGACCACGGCGCCAGTCGAGGGATCGATCTTGTCGATGCGCGCTTCGGCGATCTGGTAGAGGTGCGTGCCGTCGAACGCGGTGCCGGCATCTGCGGCACGTTCCAGCTCGCGGGCGACCTGGCCACTGTCGGGATCGAACGCGACCATCCGCGAGCCTCCGGCCGCCCACACGCGCTCGCCGTCGTAAGTGACGCCGCCAATGCTGCCGGCGCCGTTGAAGGGCCCGTACTCGCGCACGATTTCCGCGGTGCGCGCCGGTACTGCCTCGGTGGTCTTGTCGATGGTGACTGGCGTGGGGGACATGGCCTGGCTCCTGTTGGCGCCGGTGTTGGCGCGTAGGGTCAATCTACTCAGGCGGCAGCGCGGCAGGGAGTAACAAGGTCGTCGTGAATCCGACCAGCGGTGGTGACAACCAGCGCTGCGCGCGGGCGCGACCGATCGAGCGTACCTGCCCCGCGGCCTCCAGTTCGACCAGCGCCCGCTGGACGGTGCGCTGGCTGTCGCCAAGGGCCAGCGCGAGGGCCGATGTGGACCAGGCCGCGCCGTCGGCGAGCAGCGCCAGCATCGAGGCCTGTTCGCCATCGATCGGCGGCACCAGCACCACCACGGCACGGTCATCGCGGGCGGCGAGTGCGAAGCCGCGTGCGGTCGCGACGATATCCAGCTGCGGTTCGACCAGCCCGCGCAATCGACCGATCTCGACACGCAGGCGCGCCCGGTGTGTCTCGTCGGGATGGCGCGTGCGGAACACGCGGGCGATGAGGACGTTGCGGTCGACGTCGCCCGGCCAGCCCTCGGCCAACGCGCGCAGCACTGCGAACAGCACCGGCCGCCGGGCCAGTGGCTGCCAGTGGTTGCCAGCGCGCAATCCACGCCGGCAGGCATCGACCACCACCGTTCCCGATGCCAGCAATGCCTCGACTTCCTCCAGCCGCAACGGCTCCTCGTGGCCGGCGTGGATGCGACGCGCGGCGGAACGATCGAGCGCGGCGCGCGCCTCGTTTGCTTCGGCGATCAGTGCCGGCACTCCGGCGCGACCGGCGGCATCGATGGCACGGTCGAGTGCGGTCTTCGCGACTTCCGTGCGCAACGAGCGCAGCGCGACTTCGGCCGTCGCCAGTCCGGTCACTGCTGCCAGCGATGGCGGCAATCCGTCTGCATCGAGGCCGTCCAGCACGGTCGACGCTTCATGGAGGCGACCGAGCAGCAGCAGCCTGCGCGCTGCAATCAGCCGCGCCTGCAGGGCATTGGCGCGATCGCCGCGGGCCGCGAGTGCGGATGCGGCGTCGGCAAGCGTTCGCGGTGAACCGCCAAGGTCGCGCATGGCCAGGGCCACTTCGGCTTCGGCGACGATGCAGCGCGCGCGCGCCAGCAATTCACGCGGACCGAAACCACGCGCGGCACGGCGCAGCAGTTCGCGCGCGCGCGGGAATTCGCCAAGCTGCGCCATCGCGATGCCGCGCAGGGCGAGCGCCGACGGGTCGTTGCGCAGGGCGACGTGCTTGAGCGCGCCGAGCGCGTCGCCGGCGACCAGCGCACGCCCGGCGGCGGCAATCAGGGAGTCCATCGCGACAGGCTACTGCGTCCAGTCACTCCGGCGCCATCGCTGCGTCAGCGTCACTTCTTCGCCTTGGCCTTGCTCTTGTTCAACACGACGGCGGCGCGGACGAGAGCCTTCAATGCCTTCTCGTCGATCTCGTCGCCCTCGTGGATGTCGATGGCGCGCCGGGTGTTGCCGTCGAGGCTGGAGTTGAACAGACCCGACGGATCCTCCAGCGATGCGCCCTTGGCGAAGGTCATCTTCACGGCACTCTTGTAGGTCTCGCCGGTGCAGATGATGCCGTCGTGCGACCAGGTCGGCACGCCCCTCCACTTCAGTTCCTCGACCACTTCGGGATCGGCGGCCTTCACGATCGCGCGGACTCTGGCGAGGGTCTTGCCGCGCCAGTCGCCCAGTTCCCGAATCTGCGCCTCGATCTGCTCGGAGACGGCTCCTTCCTTCACTTCGTTCGAACCGCTCTTCATGGGGGTTTCGTTCCTTGAGGTGATGTACGGGTTACATGCGCTCGCCCGGCAACTGGCTGGCCTGCTTCACCCAGTCGGCGAACTGCGCTTCGTCGATTTCGTCGTGCTCATGGACATGGTGGTAGCGCGTGTCCTGGCTCTTCGACTCGACGGCGGGAACAGGCCGCAGGGACGTACCGCGGAAGAAGGCCACCTTGATGTACCGGTCGTACGTGTGGAAGCTGAGGAACCAACCCTCGCCTTCGATCCCGTAAAACGGCGAGTTCCACTTCACCGCCTTGTACACATCGGGAATCGTGCGCTCGATGATGGCGTCGAGCCTGCGGCCGACCTCGCGCTTCCAGCCCGGCATGGCTGAGATGTAGGCCTGCACCGGCGCGTCACCGTAACCCTTGGCGATCTGCGGGTTGCCGCCGGAAAGCAGGACGGGCTTTTTCGTGGCCGGCTTGGCGGCCGTCTTCTTCGTGACCTTCGTCGACTTCCCTGGCGTATTGCCGGCCATCGCACTCACCCCGATCGGAGAGTGGCGATTATAGGAGCGTTCCGTGAAGGACCCGGCTGCGCGCCATTCACGTCGTCGCGTCGCCGGGAAACTCGCCCTCGCGGTCCCACGACATCGTTGCGCTGCGGCTGGAACTCCCTCCCCGTCCCTGACAGACTCTCGCCCACAAATGTGTTTGGGGAAACACGATGCGGAATTGGACGCGACCGGCGCTTGTCGCCGGTCTGTGGCTGGCGGGCGCTGCATGGGCGACGGCCACGCCTGACTCGAACGACACAGCGGCTGCGGCGGTGTCCCGCATCACACCGGACGCCGCAGCCCTGCAGTTGTTCCGACAACAGCTGGCCACTGCGCGCGCACTGGCGCGGTCGGAGAAATTCGCGGAAGCGGTGCACTGTTCGCTCAGGTACTCAAGGACCCGCTCTTCCCGCAACTTGCGCAGGCCGACCGCCGGGTCGCTTACTCCAGCGCCGCTTGGATGGCAATCCGCCTTGATAACGGCCCGCGCGCGGCCGATCTCTACCGCAAGGCCGTCGGTGAAGGCAGTGACGATCTGGACGACTGGTCTGTCGGCCGGATCGCGAGGTACGACATTTACGGCAGTGTCGGCATGGATTAGCGGCGGAAGCGCCGGAGAATCGACCTCCTGCCAAACCCGGTCATTCAGACTGCATGGCGGAAGCGATCAGGGTTGAGCGGCCGCTACGGCGTTCCCTGTGCCCCCAGCCACCCGCGCTCGCGGTAGATCGAGATGACGGAATTGGCGATGCCGTCCGCCGTGCGTTGAGCGGCGGCGCTTACGGACTCCGGCCCACGTTCCTGAAGGATGTTGGACCCGCCGGACACCGCTGCGCTGGTGGCCACCGAGCCGGCTGCGCTGGCGATACCGAGCGGCAGGAGGACGCCCGGCAAGCGACCGCCTTGCGTCTGCGTCTGCGCGACCGCCAGCGACCTTGGTCCCGTGGCCGTGATCTGGAACGCCTCGACCAGCGTGCTCATTTCGCCGCGCCCCGCTCCGAACCCGACCAGCACGCGCATCGTGCGGCTGCCAGGGCTGAACGAAATGAATTCGCCACGGATGACCACATCGCCGACTTTCGGCACCGGGCCGGCACCTACCGGATACGCATCGATCCCCGCCGCACGCAACCGCGTGACGAGCTGCTGCGCGACCTGGCGCCCCAGCTGGCGGCCGACCTCAACGTCCTGCGTCGTCTGCGCCGCTTCGTTCTGCTCGAAGTAACCGGTGACGTTCGCGTCCGGAGGAAGGTCGCCGCGTGTGCCGGCGAAGTCGTACACGAGCAGACGCTCGGGACGTTCCACCGCATGCGCCGTGTCCGAGCGTTCGAACTGCGGAGCGGGTGTCGTCGCGCAACCGGCGAGGACGAGCAGGATCGAGCCCAGTACCGCGCGATAAGGGGCCATGGCCGCGCATTCCATGTGAAGGAAGGGCAATACACGCCAGCTCTCGTTAGGACACGGTGAAGGGGCCAGATGGAGTGCAAGCCGGTCCGCGACGGTCGTTCGCATGGATGAAACCACACCAGGGGATTCAATGAAGAAGCACTCGCACTTGCAGCAATGCTGGCGGCGGCACCGATTGCCTCCTTCGCCGGCTCGCTGAGCTACACCTTTGTCGAAGGTGGTTACGCGCACCTGGCGCAGGACGATGTTCCGTCGTTCCGGATCAGCAGGTTCATGTCGGGGCGCCCGGACGATGCGAAGGCCGATGGTTTCCACATCGGCGGATCGGTGGCATTTGGAGCGGCCCTGGGCGTTCATGTTTCCACCAGGGCGGCTGGCCTCCGCGGCCGGTGGCCGGTCAGGCAGGTGTCGTTGCGTTCGGCTGTAGTACGGGTGGCAGCCGCGGGCTGGCCCTGCGAGCAGTGCACGCCGGGTTGCGCAACAGCCCCACGCTATCGAACGGGAGAGAACGATGACCAGGTGGATGACACTGGGATGCACCGCGGCCGTGGCCGTGGCCTGCGGCTACGCGGCATCGGCGCATGCGCAAACCGTGGCGGCCACTGCCGCGACGCCCGCGCCAGCATCGGTCGCCAGTACCGCCCCCCAGGGCGATCGCCTGGTAATGGCGGACAACGAGTCGTTCCTGATGCCGCTGGACGACATGAAGAATGCCCAGCCGAGCTACCCGCAGAACCTGCTCGGCCGGCAGCTGCCTCCCCGCACGGTGTGCCTGAGGGTGGGGATCGACGAAAAGGGCGCCGTGACCGTGGTGGCCAGGGCGCCGGCCTCGGAGTTCTGTGCCACCAGCGCGGAACCCGAGTTCCTGGCCGCGTCTGAGATTGCGGCCAGGACCTGGAAATTCGACCCGGCGCTCCGATGTGTCTTTCGCAACGCGAAAGACAAGGAACGCGCCGTCGCCAGCTGCGACGGCGGCAAAGGCATTCCGCAGGCGGTCACCCTGCTTTATCGAATTCGTTTCGAACAGGTCGACGGGAAGCCAAAGGTGCACGTGATCGGCGGGTAACGTTGCGATGCCGGTTGCCTTGCCTCGACCGTAGCCGTCGCCTTGGCTGTGGGTGAGTACCAGATCGGCGACGAGAACGCCCGTTCCCTGCAGCCTCCACTCACCCCACTGCGGCCTCCGCTCGTCACTCCCGGGGCCCCAGGACGCTGCAACCCGGGGACGATGGCACCACGCATCGCGCTTGCAGGCAATTGGATATGCTGCCAGCGCCGGCGACGGGGTCGGCTGGAGGCAGCCCGGCCGATGGCACAGCTCGCTAGAGAAGAGCACGAAGGGGCGACACCCATGGTGGAGAACGGGCCCGGAATCGGCCGCCGGGGCGTGACGATTCTGGGGGCATGGGCTCTGGTCGCGATGCTCTTCGCCGTGCAGGCCTGGTTCGCCGCACAGGTGCGGGGCGAACCACTGGCCTGGACCCGTGCCAGTGTCATCTGGCTCGTCTGGGCCGCCGTCTGGGCTGCGCTCACGCCGGCCGCCCTTCGGCTCGCGGCTCGGTTCCCGCTCCAGCGACCGCGGGCACTGCGCGCGCTTGCGGTCCACGGCCTCGCTTCGGCGACCTGCGCCCTGGTCAACCTGGCGATCTTCGCGCTGGCGGCGCCGATGATCGGCGCGACCCAGGTCGAGCCCACCTGGTTTGGCACCTTCAGCCGGCTGCTCGGCACCACTTTTCTCCTGAACCTCCCGGTGTATTGGCTCATCGTCGCTGCGGCGCATGTGGAGCGTCTGGTGCGGACCGCCCGCGAAAAGGATCGGCGGCAGCTCCGCCTCGAAGCGCAGCTGGCGGATGCCCGCCTGCAGACATTGCGCACCCAGCTGCAGCCGCACTTCCTCTTCAACGCCATGAACACGATCTCCGTACTGATGCACGAGAATGTCGACTCAGCAGATCGGATCCTCCTGCAGATGAGCGCCCTGCTGCGCCGCTCGCTTGACAGCAGTGAGGCGCATGAGGTCGCGCTTGGCCAGGAGATCGGCTTTCTGGAAAGTTATCTCGAGATTGAGCAGGCCCGTTTCGGCGGGCGTCTGAGCTACCGGATTGCAATCCCCGACGAGGCGATTGAAGTGCGGGTCCCCAACCTGATCCTCCAGCCCTTGGTTGAGAACGCCCTGCGCCATGGGCTGGCCACGCGCGCTGGTCCCGGGCACATTGAAATCAAGGCGGAGCGGCTGGGTGATGCTCTGCTGCTGCGCGTTTCTGATGACGGCCAAGGGCTACCGCCGGCGGCGACCGAACGCGTCGGCCTGGCGAACACGAGGGCGCGATTGCGCTTGTTGTACGCGGACAGGCAACGCTTCGAGGTGCGAAATTCCGATGGCGGCGGTGTCATCGCCGAGATCGAGCTGCCTTGGCGCACGCTCGCATGACCATCCGTGTACTGATCGTTGACGATGAACCCGTCGCCCGCCGCGGGATACTGCGGCTGCTGCGGCAGGAACCGGATATCGAAGTCGTCGAAGAGTGCGGTGACGGTGAAGCGGCTATTTCGGCGATCAGCGCGCATTCGCCCGACCTCGTCTTCCTCGACGTGCAGATGCCCGAACTCGATGGGTTCGCCGTCATTGAATCCATCGGTGGCGACCGTATGCCGGCGGTCGTGTTCGTGACCGCATTCGATCAACATGCGGTGCGGGCGTTCGATGCACAAGCGATCGACTACGTGCTCAAACCGATCGACCCGGAACGATTTCGCCGTGCACTGCAGCGAGCCCGTACCCACCTCGCCCATCCTGATGACGGCTTCGCCCGCCGCGTTTCCGAGGTCCTGAAATCGATCGATCGGGGCACGCTTCAGCGTTATCCCACGCGACTGGCAATCCGTTCCGAGGGTCGCGTCCGATTGATCGACATCGACGATGTCGACCGCATCGTCGCCGCAGGCAACTACGTCGAGATCCACACAGGCGCGAAGCAGCACCTGCTGCGCGAGACGATGACCAGCCTCGAGTCGCGCCTGGACCCACAACGCTTCATCCGACTATCACGCGCGGCGATCGTCAGCATCGCCCGGATTCGCGAAGTCCAGCCACTGTTCAATGGCGACTTCGTCGTTCTCCTCAAGAACGGCGCGCAGGTCAACGGCAGCCGTCGCTATCGGGCGGCGCTCGAAGTGTTGCTTCGCTGAACGCTGTCGCATCCTTGAACTGCAAGGGGCACTGCCGGTAGCACGACGCAAGACACGCTCCCATCACGGCGCAGCCACAGCTCATCCCAACGCCGCTACCGCCCGACACAAAAGGGGCGCGAGCTGTCTTTCGGAACCTCATCATCCGCAACACGCACTTCCGCGTTTCGGAGATGGCCATGAAAACGTGCAACATCCTGCTGTCCGCAGTGGCTACAATCGCCACCCTCGCCGGCGTTATTCCGTGCGAGGCCACTGAGTCCAACGGCGTTCGCGCCGAGTCTCTGGAGCTCAACAAGTCGATCACCCGCAGGGTGTACGAGGAAGGCCTCAGCCAAGGTCGATTCGAAGTGCCCTACAGTGCAGACTTCGTTGGCCACGGCGGCAGGACAACCTTCACGCATGCCGATGGCATGGCCGAAGCAAGGGGTTGGCGCGAGGCGTTCCCGAATCTCGACATCACGGTCGACAAGCAGGTTGCCGAGCGCGATCTGGTGGCCGTGCGCTGGACCGCGCGAGGGACCAACACCGGCGCCGGCAATGGCATCCCGGCCACCGGCCGCGCGGTGCAGATCACGGGAACGACGCTGTTCCGAATGGCAGACGGGCGCATTGCCGAAGAATGGACGTGCGCCGATTCGCTTGGGCTGATGAAGCAACTGGGTCTGTCGCTGACCCCGACAGCGGCGCCGGCGGCCCAGAGCCGCGCTCCTCGTGCTCCCTGACCCGGTCTGATGCAGCGTCAATGACACCCATGCCTGCGTCGCAAAATGGAAAGGAGGCAGGTTTCCCTGCCTCCTCGCTTGCTGCAATCAACGGTGATCGGGATAGCTGTCAGTACAGCCCCATTACCGAGACATTGGCGAACGCCGTCTCGCCGACCACGGCCACGTAGTACGTGCCCGCGACCGGACTGGTGGTCAACACCGTTTCGCTGTTGCCTGGCTTGACCGATTTGCGATCGAAGCTGAGTGCCGACGGCACGCGCTCGTAGGCGACGTACAGCGAGACGTCTCCGCTACCGCCGTAGGTGCGCAGGTTGAGGCTGGCCTTGCCGGCCGGCACCACGATCTTGTACAGCAGCGCATCGCCGGTGCCGCCGCCTTGGCCGTTGAGCGCGATGCGGTTGTCGAGCAGGGCGCCCTGGTCGGCGGGGATGTCCTCGCTCGCCGCCAGGACGGCAGCGGCCGCGTTGACGATTCCAGGGCCCTGCGACTTGCTGACGGGCGGTTGCACGGCGAACGGCGTGACGGTGGCCCTGAGCAGGGTCTTCACCTGCGCCGGGGTCAGCGCCGGCTTGCCGGCCGCGTTGGCGGCGCTCTGCATCAGCGCGACCACGGCGGCCACGTGGGGGCTCGCCATCGACGTGCCCTGCATGCCCACCATGCGGTCGCCGGCAGGGCTGGCGTCTGGCGTCTGCGAGCCGCTGTTGCCGAGGGACCAGACCACGCCATAGTCCGGGGCGATGTTGTTGTCGTCGCCACCCGGCGCCGACAGTGTGACGGTGGCGCCGAAGTTGGAATACGACGAACGCGCGCCGGTCTTGCCGGTAGCGCCGACCGTGATCACTCCCTTGCAGCTGGCCGGCGAATGGTTGGCGGCATCGGCGTTGGAATTGCCGGCCGCGACCACCACGGTAACGCCACGGCTGATGGCGCCGTCGATAGCCGCCTGCGTCACCGGATCCTGGTTGCAGGAGCCATAGCCGCCCAGGCTCATGTTGATCACTTCGGCCGGATTGCTGTTGTCCGGCACGCCGGCGACGCTGCCGCCGGAGGCCCATGTGATCGCATCGGCGATATCCGACGTGTAACCGCCACCGTGGCCAAGCACGCGCACCGGCTGCACCTTGGCGTCGAAGGCAACGCCGGCCAGAGCCAGGCCGTTGTTGGTTACCGCGGCGATGGTGCCGGCGACGTGGGTGCCGTGGAACGAGCTGGGATCGGAACCGAGCCAGTCTCCCGGATCGTGCGCATCGCCATCGCGGCCATCACCGTCGCCGGCGACATCGGTGTCGATGATGAAGTCATAGCCCGGAACGATGTTGGCGTTCAGGTCGGCATGATCGAGGTAGCCGGTGTCCAGCACGGCCACCACCACGCCCGCACCGGTCGAGACATCCCATGCGGCCGGCGCCTTGATGCCCGTCGTCGGGTTTGAGTAGTGCCACTGCAGGTCGGCGTAGCGCGGGTCGTTCGGGGTGAAGTCGAAGTGCTGCTTGATGTAATCCGGCTGTGCGAACTGGACGGTCGGGTCGGCACGCAGCTGCGCCAGCAGCGCATCGGCCTCGGTCTGGTCCAGCCGACGCGACAGGCGAATCACATCGGCGCCGGTGGCGAGCCTGCGCACGTGCTGCATGCTCAGCGCCGTGCTGGTGCCATTGGGCGACATCTTCATGCCGGCGACCCCGGCGCGTATCGCGGCCGTGTTGACGGCACTCATCAACGTCGCCTGGCTGCGGCGCGCCGCGGTGCCGTCCTCATACTTGACGATGAAACGGTCGAAACTGCTCTGTACCGGCGCGTTGCCAAGTGGAACCTTGCGGACAGTCGTGGCGGCAGTGGCTGCGGTCGCGCCCGGGCCACCGGTCATGCTCAGGGCCGATGCCGGCCACGGCGCCGTGCCGGTGAAATAGCCCGAAGCGAAGGCCGACAACGCGGCGACCACGGCCGTGGCGAGCGTACCGGCGCAGGCAATGCGAGTGCTCTTTTTCATGAGTGTCTCTCTGGATGAGTGCAGGAGGAGCGAAGGACGGGTGTGACCGCGCTGCTTACAGGTCGATGCCAAAACCGACGCCGGCCGAACTGTCGTCGCTGCTGAAGGCGCCGCCGATGCTCACCGAAGCGCGATCGCCGATGGCCTTGGAGTAGCCGACCGAAAGCGCGCTTTCGCCGTTCTGCCAGCCCGCGCCGACCGCCACGCGGCCACGCGTGCTGCGGCTGTTGGCGGCGTTGATCGCCATGTTCATCATGGCGCTGCTCATTGCACCCTGGCGGTCGATGCGCTCGTCCTGCTTGCCCAGGCGCAGGCCGATCTCGTCGCGCAGCCCGCTGAACTCATCGCTCAGAGATTGCAGGCGACCATCGGTGTACGCATTGGCGCGGGTGAGCGTCTGCGTCGCGGTGGTGTCGGTGTAGGCGTTGGCCGTTGCCACCGCCTGTGCGTCACCGGCCTGCACCTGCTGGACGTTGGCGGCGTCGGTTGCGGCGGTACCGGCGGCGACATTGGTCACCTTGCGCTCGCTGCCGGCACTGCCCACCGACACCGAGTTGGCTTCGTCGGCGACCGAACCGCGACCCAGTGCCACCGAGTTCCCGGCGGTCACTGTGGCGCCCTGGCCGAGTGCCGTGCCAGAGGCGGCGGTCACGCTGGTGTCGGCGCCGATCGCCACCGCATTGGTCGCGGCCGCATCGATCACGCTGTTGTTGCCCAGCGCGGTGCTGCCGTCGGCGTGAACCTGCGCGCCGGTGCCGATTGCGATGTCGCTGCCGTCCTGTGCGTGGCTGCCGGCACCGATCGCCAGGCCCGCGCCGGTGCCGCCGGGAACGCCGGCGCCCGGGCTGTGCTCGAGCGAGCCGAGGCGGCCGACGATGCCGGACAGCGCGTTGTCGATGCCCTGGAACGCGGCTCCGATCGTACCGTGGGCACTGCCCTGGATCGCGTACGCCGCTGCGCCGAGCAGGCCGTCGGCACCAAACGTGGCACCGCCACCCAGCACCGCAGCCAGCGAGTCGAGCTGGCCGAAGTTGACCGCGTCCATCGCGTGGGTGCCGGCCTTGAGGTTGCCGATCGAGGTACCCGCGCCGCCTTCCAGCGTCATCGTGTCGTGGCTGGCATCGTCGTAGACCGCGGCATTGGCCACCGTGCCGGCGACGTCGCCGATCTGCGCCTCGAGGGTGCCGACGCGTTCGTTGGTCTGGAACAGCTGGCTGCCATTGACCGCTTCGCCGCTGTCCGCGCTGACTTCGCCCGCAGCCACGTTGGCGAGCACCGTACCGTTTGCGCCAGCGAGGGTGGCGCGATCCTGCGAGGAATCGTCATAGGCCACCGCGTTCGCGGCGACCGCACCGACGGCCGATGCCACCTCATCCAGCTGCATCTTGTTGACCGCGTCGTTGGCCTCGGTGCCATCCGCGACGCCGGTGATCTGGCGAGTCATGCCGGTCCATTCGCTGCCCACGGTCACGACATTGGCGCGCGAGGTGACCGAATCGGCACCGAGCGCAACCGAGTTGTCGGCCATCGCATACGAGCGGGCGCCGAGGGCGATCGCGTTGTCGTTCCAGGACTTCGCATCCAGGCCAACCGCAATCGAGCCGAAGCCATACGCCGACGCGCCGCTGCCCAGCGCGGTGCCGCCTTCCGCTTCGGCCGTCGTACCGGCACCCAGCGCGACGCTGTTTATCCCCCGGGCCGCGGTGTTCTCCTCGATGCACATGAAGCCGGTGCAGGCCTTGGTGCCGCCGATGGCGATGGCGCTGTCGCCGGTCGCGGTGGTCCACAGCGAACCCACGGCGATCGAATGCTTGCCATAGGCGGTCACGCCGCCGCCAATGGCGATGCCGAGGTAGGCAGCCGGGTCGACGTAACTGTCGGTACCGATCGCGATGCCGCCCTCGGCCTGCGAAATGGAGCCGGCACCCAGCGCGAGCGAGAAGTAGGCCGTGGCCTGGGCGCTATGGCCCAGCGCGGTGGCACCGAAATCGCCGGCGTAGCTCATCGTGCCCGTGGCCGTGCTGAGGTCGCCCATGGCCTGGCTGCCCGCGCCGATGCCGATGCTGTCGATGCCGGTTGCGTTGCTCTGCACGCCGATCGCGATTGCTGCCTCGCCAGCCGCCATGCTGTCGTTGCCTTGCGCGATGGCCCATTGCCCGCTGGCGATGCTGCCGTAACCGTTGGCAAGGCTGTAGTCGCCCAGTGCGTTGGCACCGTTGCCGATCGCCGACGAACCGACGCCCATTGCGAGGCTGTTGCTGCCCAATGCCGTGGAGTACTCGCCATCGGCCTGGCTCTGATAGCCGTAGGCGCTGCCTTGCGCGCCATTGGCGATGCTGTAGGCGCCCGTGGTGGTGCTCGACTCGCCGGCTGCGATGCTCATCGCGCCAAGCGCGGTGGCATTCAATGCCAGCGCCTGGGCCTGGTCGCCCAGCGCGACCGCGCTATCGCCGAGCGCCATGCTCTGGTAGCCGAGCGCGACCGCGTGGGCACCGACGGCGAACGTCGCCTCGCCCGGGCCAATCTCACCATCTCCATCGAGGTCGACGCCGGCGCCACCGCCCAGGGCGATGCTGCCGTCACCGATTGCCGTGGACCAGTAACCCGCAGCAATCGCCTGCGAACCCTGGGCCCAGCTCATGCCACCCAGGCCCATCGTGCCTTCGCCGATGGCAACGCTGGAGTCGCCCAGCGCGATGCCGGATGCACCGGCCACGGCGCGCGAGTTGGCGCCCAGCGCGACACCGCCCTGGCCGTTGGCGCCCGCGCCGAAACCACCGACCAGGCTGCCATCGCCGTAGGCCTCGGCCAAACCGCCTATTGCCGTGGAGCCAGTGCCATACGCAAGGCTGAGTGCGCCGATCGCGGTGCCGGCCTGCTCGGCTTCGGCCGCGGCCGCAGCGCCGATCGCGGTATTGCCGATGCCCATGACGGGGCCGAAGCCGGAGGCGTAGGCGCCCTGGCCGACCGCGACGCTGGCGTCACCCTCGGCCATGGCCGCCTGGCCGAAGGCGCTGGCGCCCAGGCCGGTGGCCATGCTGCCGGAGCCGACCGCTGTCGTCGCGTTCTGGGTGGCAAGGCTGCTGCTGCCGATGGCGACGGCGCCGATGCCGGAGATGAATGCGTCGTCGCTGCCGTCGCCGGCGCCGTCCACCTTCACGTAGGCGTCGTCGATGGCCGCGGCGGCGACCGCGTTGGCCTGCTCGAAGAGGGCGCAATCGACCTGCGTGCTATCCGCCGCGCCGGTCGCGCGGACGACGCAGGTGTCACCGTTGCGCTCGATCGTGAGCTGGCCCGCGTGCGCGCTGGGCGCAGCCAGCGTCGCGAACCCCAGCGAGCACACCGCGACCCCCATCGCGGCATTGGCCAAGCGTCGACGGCCGCCCTTCCTGCCCCCCGTCCGCGCCAGCTCCGACGTGACCACCATCATCTTCTTGCACTTGCTCCAGACCAGGCCGAATACCTTGTTCATCTGACGCGCTCCCCGGTTTCGATTTCTTGTGAGCAAACGACGCCCGTCGGCCAAGAACGCCCGGAAAGTCCGGCCGTTGCCGCTGCATCGAATGCAGGTTGGTTGGATTGCCCTGACCCCTGGGCGTGAATCTGCAGCCGCACGAAGCACGCAATCGACTGGTGTGGACGAAACTAAGCGGCGCCGGCGCGTGTTGTCACGCACGTCTCGCTCATTCAATACTCACCGCCTGCTCACCGCTGGCCGCGCCCTCCTGTTCGTTCGGGCAGGCGCCGGCACCGGCCCGATCGAACGACGCTCTGAGTCGCAATACGGGATCTACGCTTGAATACCTTGCAGGGCCTTGTCCATTGGCTGAAGAGCGCGCCGATCACCGACCCGGTCGATCGCCGCAACGCTCCGGTCATCCAGCTCCTGCTGCTGTTCTACGGTCTGCTGTTGCCTGCGAACTGGGCATGGCGCATTGCCAGTGGCGGCGAAGTCGATGCGCAATGGCCGCTGATCTTCGCGACGGACTTGCTGGTTGCGGCACTGGCATTGGTGGGGATCGCCCTGATCCGGAAGGGACGGTTCCGGCTGGCCGTCGTGCTGTTCCTGGCGCCGCAGCTGATCTCGCTGGGAATCGTGTTCTTCCATGTCGGCGTGCTGTCGCAGTTGATCGACCCCGCGCCGACGATGCTGACGCTGGTCGTCAGCGGCCTGGTCCTGGGACGACGCGCGCTGTGGATCGCCTATGGCCTGCTGATGACCGTGTTCGCGATCGGCTTCGCCACCAACGTTCGCGAGGCGACCGCCGCCGGCACTTCGGTCGGCAGCGCGCTGGTGAATCTGCCGGCGGTGCTCATCAGCTACACCATCATCACCATCGTCCTCGACCGCTCCATCAAGGCACTGCGCGAGAGCCTTGCCGAATCCGAGGCGCGCGGCCGCGACCTGCAACGCGAGATGGTCGAGCGCGCGCGCGCCCAGTCCCAGCTGGTCCATGCCCAGAAGGTGGAAGCCACCGGCCGACTGGCCAGCGGTGTCGCGCACGACTTCAACAACATTCTCAACGTAATCCTGGGTTATGCGGCACAACAACACGACATCCCCGACATCGAGAACCGGGATGTCCGCGAGGCCGCGTTCGCCAAGGCGCTCAATGGCATCGAGCTGGCGGCCACGCGTGGCGCTGCCGTTACCCGGAAACTGCTCACCTTCAGCCGCAGCGATGTGGCCAGGCCGCAGGTGTTCGATGCAGGCCAGGTGATCGCGGAGTTGCAACCCATGCTGCGTCAGCTGCTTCCTCGATCAATCAGCCTCGAGCTGCCAGACGAAACAGGACCGTTCCGCGTCCGACTCGATCGCAGCGAGTTCGAAATGATGATCCTCAACATCGCAGCGAACGCGCGTGACGCCATGGCGCAGGGCGGTCACTTCCGGATCGGGCTGGACGCCGGCGCCGACGGGGCCGTCCTGATAGCACTGTCCGACACCGGCCACGGAATGGACGACGGGTTGCAGCAACACATCTTCGAGCCGTTCTTCAGCACCAAGTCGGCCACCGACGGGACCGGACTCGGCTTGGCGGTCATCCGCGACCTGGTCGAGGCGGCCGGCGGCGATATCCGCGTTCAAAGTGCGATCGGACAAGGCAGCACGTTCCACGTCCGCCTGCCCATGGCGGAGCCACCGGGGGCGTTCGAACCCGGCGCGCTACCGCCCGGTTCGCAGGCCTAGCCTGCCACGCGCGCTTCGTCTTCCAGCACGTAGCCCTTGCCGTGAACGGAAGTGAGTGGCAAGGGCTCGCCACATTGGCTGGTCACTTTCCGGCGCAGGCGATGGAGCAGGGATTCGATCCGGTGCGGATCGTAGCTGTGCACATCGTCGGCCACCGCGGCGACCAGCTGATCGCGCGTCACCAGTTGCCCCAACGCCGACGCCAGGCAGTTCATCACCCGCTGCTCGGTGCTGCTCAGTGCAACCGTCCGCCCCATCGGGGAAATCAGGCACCAGTCAGTGGCGTCGAACTGCCAACGCCTGGCCGGCACCGGAGTCACGCTGCCGCGCAGCCTCCGCATCAGGCTACGCACGGTTGCGGCCAGAAGATCGACTTGCGCCGGCTTGACCAGGTAGGCATCCGCACCCTGGCTGAGGCCGCGAACCTGATCGGACATCGCACCATGACCGGTGAGCATGATGATCCCGATGTCGGGCAACAGGGCCCGCACTGCCTGTGCGACGCTGAAGCCGTCCGCATCGGGCAGGCCGACATCAAGCACCACGATGTCGGGAGCGTCGTTTCTCAGGTACTCGTAGAGCGCCGCGGCCGTCTCCACTCCGTGGACGACGAAACCGTAGTGGGTCAATCCCGGCAGCAGGATGTTCTCGCGGAGATCGACATCATCCTCGAGCAGCACGATGCGCAGGGGGTCAATCGTGGAAGCCATTGCTTCGATCCAGGTGGCACTCGCGAGAAGCATGCCTTCACCCAATGCTAACCAGCGTTGGCGTGTATTGCCACTCTCACGCTCAGGATGATTCCGAGGGTGCCAAGGCGCGGAACTTGATGAGCGCAATCGGCTTCGAGCTCGTCCCATCGATCCAACGTCGTTCGTCCGGCATTTCGTCCCGCAGGCCCCTTGTGGAGGACATCGAGCCATGCCCGTTCCTGCCGTTGCCTATTGCGGGCCAGCCGCCCTACCAGGCGATCTGTGGTCGCGCTGGAACTTCGATCCACTGACGATCCTCGTGTTGCTTCTCCTCGCGGCAGCAGTCGCCCGTCATCGCGCCGGTAACCAGCGCGCCGGCTGGGGCGCGGTTGCCGTGATGGTGGTGGTGTTCGTCTCGCCGTTGTGCGCGCTTTCGTCGGCGTTGTTCTCGGCGCGGGTGCTGCATCACGTGCTGCTGATTGCCGTCGTCGCGCCGCTGCTCGCCAAGGCGTTTCCACGCGCGAACATGAGCCGCGTGCCGTTCGCCGTCCTCGTCGCTGCGCACGCGGTGATCGTGTGGTTGTGGCATACGCCGGGTGCGTACACCTGGGGCCTGGCCAGCGTGACCGCCTACTGGGTGATGCAACTGACGTTGCTTGCAACGGCCTGGATGATGTGGCGGGCCATTCTCGCGCCTTCGACGCAGGTCGGTACGGCGCTGGTCGCGCTGGCGGCCACCATCGCACAGATGGGCCTGCTGGGTGCGGTGATCGTGTTCGCGCCCAGGCCCCTGTACGTGCTGCACTTCGCCAGCGCCTACGCGTGGGGGTTCGATCCGATGTCCGACCAGCAGCTGGCCGGATTGCTGATGTGGGTGCCGGCCATGGTGCCCTACCTGATCGCCGGTATCTCGATCGCCGCATCGAGCCTGCGCCCGCGCGAGACGGGCGCATGACGACGCTGCTCAAGTTCATCCACCTGGCGGCGATCGCGGTGTGGTCGGGCGGATTGATCGCACTGCCATTCCTGTTCTGGCAGCGGCGCACGCTGGAACCGGGCATCGAGCTCAACCGCCTCCACCGGATCACGCGCCTGGTCTACGTGGACCTCACCTCGCCCGCCGCATACGTCGCCATCGCCAGCGGGACCGCGCTCATCTTCCTGCAGGCCACGTTCGCCGAATGGTTCTCGACGAAGATGGCACTGGTCGGGCTGATGGCGATGCTGCACGTCGTGGCCGGGCTGATCCTCGTCAAGCTGTTTCTGCCCAACGGCCGCCTCGGACGCACGTCGTGTGTCGCGCTGTCGATCGCCTACGCCGTGCTGATCACGGCGGTTGTCTGGATCGTGCTGGCCAAGCCGCATATCGACGCCAACCAGTTCGCAGCCCACCTCTTCGAGCCCGGTGGGCTCCGGCGCTGGCTTCGCTAGTCCCTGGACGAGATCAGAATCCCCACGCCATGATCGAACACGAGCTTGCCGCCGTGCCATCCCGCGAAGCCAACCATCACGGAGGCGAGGAGAGAGAGTGCGAGGCCATGCGGCAGGACGGCCGACGGATCCATCAGGCGTATGCCCCAGTTGGCCGCGGTGATCGCAACCAGCGTCATCGCGGCGATCGCGTGCGACCAGCTCGCTTCGAGCTTGCGGATGCCGCGCACGAGAAGCAGCTCGCCGGTGCCGACAACACTGGCACCGACGCCGGTCCAGAACGCAATGCCCGCCGACCACAGGCCTGCTCTCGCCCAGAACGGGTCGGCCGTCCACCAGTAGCACACGTCCGCACCGAGGGTGCCTACGACGAACGCGACCGGGAAGTGCACCATCATCACGTGGATCGGATGGCCGACCAGCGCCACGGCAGACCCCATGTCGAGGCGGAGATACTCGAGGAAGACCTCGCTCATCTTTGCGTGCTTTGCCACGGGCCACGTCCTCCGGTCGCCAACGGTCATCCCGCGGGACGGCATCCTACGCTCGCCCGTGTGATGGTCCAGGCAGGGGCGGCACTCGCCCTGAGCGGTTGCGACCTGCCGCTGTCGACGCTCGATCCGGCCGGCCCGGCCGCCGGTTCCATCGCCACGTTGTGGTGGGTGATGCTCGCCGTTTCCAGCGTGCTGTTCCTGCTGGTGATGGCGCTTTGGGTGCTGGTCATCAAACGCCCGGGATGGGGATCGAGCGTTTCGCCGGCACGCTGGATCGCGCTGGGTGGCCTGGCGTTGCCGGCGATCGTGCTGCTGCCGCTCATCGCCTACGCGCTGATCGCAGGCGAACGGTTGCTTCCGCTGCCCGGGCGCGCGCCGATGCAGATCGACGCGGTGGCACGGCAGTGGGCCTGGACCTTCCGATACCCGGAGCAAGGCGGCGTGGAGACGTACGGCGTACTGCATCTGCCGGCCGGAACGCCGGTCGACATCAACGTCACCAGCGAAGACGTCATCCATGCCTTCTGGATACCGCGCCTGGCCGGCAAGATCGACGCCCTGCCAGGCCACGTCAACCGCCTGCGCATCCGCGCCGACACACCCGGCCGATACGAAGGACTGTGCAACGAGTTCTGCGGACTGGGCCACGCGAAGATGCGATTCACCGTGATCGTCCACGCCCGCCAGGACTACTCCACCGCGCTCACGCAGGTGCGCGCCACGACCAAGGCGCAACGATGAGCGAGCACGTCGATCCTTCGCCGAAGGAGAATCAGGCGCTGCGCCTGCATCGCCAGTTGTCGGCGATCTGGGCGACGGGTCCGGGCATCCAGCGCCTGGCCGCGGTGAACCACTCCGTCATCGGCATCCGGATGATGGTGACCTCGTTCGCGTTCTTCGCCATCGGCGGCGTGCTGGGCATGCTGACCCGCGTGCAACTGGCGACGCCAAATTCCGATTTCATGACACCTGATGTCTACAACCAGGTGTTCACCGTGCACGGGACGATGATGCTGTTCCTGTTCGCGATCCCGATGGTGGAGGCCTTCGCCGTCTACCTGACTCCGAAGATCCTCGGCACGCGCGACTTCGCCTTCCCCCGGCTCACCGCATACGGCTACTGGTGCTATCTGTTCGGCGGTTCAATCGTGACGCTCTCGCTGTTGTTCGGCGTCGCGCCCGACGGCGGCTGGTTCATGTACACACCGTTGAGTTCGAACGTCTATTCGCCCGGCATCAACGCCGACGTATGGCTGCTGGGCATCACCTTCGTCGAGATCTCCGCCCTGTCGCTGGCCGTCGAGATCGTCGTGTCGATCCTGAAGATGCGCGCGCCTGGCATGTCGCTCGACCGCATGCCGATCTTCGCGTGGTACATCCTGGTCACGGCGTTGATGATGATCGTGGCGTTCCCGCCCCTCATCCTGGCCTCGATCCTGCTGGAAGCCGAGCGCGCTTTCGGCCTGCCGTTCTTCGATCCCACGCGCGGCGGCAACCCGCTGCTGTGGCAGCACCTGTTCTGGCTGTTCGGCCATCCAGACGTCTACATCATCTTCCTGCCGATGGCCGCGGTGCTGTCGACGATCATCCCGGTGTTCGCCAATCGCGAACTGGTGGGCTACCGCGCGATCGTCATCGCCATCATCGCCCTGGCGTTCCTGAGCTTCGGTATCTGGGTGCACCACATGTTCACCGTGGGCATCCCCCACCTGGCCCTGGCGTTCTTCTCCGCCGGCTCGGCGATCGTGGCCGTGCCCACCGCTGTGCAGGTGTTCGCCTGGCTGGCCACGCTCGCGCACGGCAAGCCGCGCTGGGACGTGCCGATGCTCTACATCTTCGGCTTCTTCTTCGTCTTCGTGATGGGCGGCCTGACGGGCGTCATGCTTGCGGTCGTGCCGTTCGACTGGCAGGCGCACGATACGTACTTCGTGGTCGCGCACATGCACTATGTCGTCGGCGGCGCCCTCGCCTTCCCGATGCTTGCCGGCCTCTACTACTGGCTTCCGCTGCTGACCGGCCGCGCGGCCGTGGGGCGGCTGTCGGTGGTCGCGTTCTGGATCATCTTCATCGGCTTCAACCTGACGTTCTTCCTGATGCACCTGACCGGCCTGCTCGGCATGCCGCGACGGATCTACACCTACCACGGCTTCGAGGGCTGGAACGGGCTCAACCTCCTCTCCTCGGTGGGCGGGTTCGTGATGACGATCGGCTTCGCAGTGCTGGTGATCGATCTGTTCGTGCAGGTGCGCCACGGCCGCCGTGCGCGACGAAACCCGTGGGGCGCAAGCACGCTGGAGTGGGCGATGCGGCTGCCGCCGCCGCCGTATGCGTTCGCGTCGATTCCCGACCTGTCGCGGGACAGCACTTCCGGCGATGCGGACGAACTGCGCTTGTCGCTGGCGCGTGGCGAAGGCTACCTGGGCTCCACCCGCAACGGCTGGCAGGAAGCGATCGGAGTGCACGCGACTTCAGGCGCGCCGGAGCAGTTGATCGTGCTCCCGCAGCCGACCTACCTGCCGCTGGCGACAGGTATCGCGACCGCGGCGGCGGTGCTGGGTTTCCTGTTCAAGGCGTATTGGCTTTCGCTGGGCTGGGCCGTCGTGGTGATCGCACTGATGGTGCTGGCGGCGCAGACCTCCGGCCATGCCCGCGACTTGGGGCCGCTGCCAATCGGCAAGGGCGTCAGCGTGCCGCCGCACACCGAAGTCGATAACTCGCCGCCCTGGATCGCGATGATCTGCACGCTCGTCATCAACGGCACGCTGTTCACCGCGCTGCTGTTCGGCACCTTGTACGTCTGGATCGGATTGCCCGGCACGCCACCGGCGATGGCCGCCCCGGACACGATTCGCGTACTGACCGTCGCCGCCTCATTGATCGTCGCGGCCGTGCTCGCGCGGCGCTCGTTGCGCGCCCTTGCCGGCGGCGCCATGCCCGTGGGCTCCATCGTGCTGACGATGATCCCGCTGCTCGTGGCGATCGCCGCCGCGATCGGCCTGATCGCGCGGATCGTGCCTGCACCGACCGAGCACGCCCTGGGCGCCACGGCCGCGGCGCTGGTCGGGTTCGTGATATTCCAGAGCATCGCCGGGCTCGTGTTCCTGATCAGCAATGCGCTGCGTGTCCGTGGCGGCTACGTCTCCCGTGTACGCACGCTGGACCTTCGCCTGACCCGGCTGTGGCTCGACTACACCGCATTGTCGGGCCTTCTCGCGCTGGGCCTGTTCGTCGCGTTGCCGGCACTCGTCGGCACGCTGGAGTTGCACCCGTGAACAGCACGCCGCTCGCGCCGCGGCGTCTGTGGTGGCTTGGCGCCGGGTTCGCCCTGTGGTGCAGCGCGCTGGTGGTGCTGTACGCGCTGCATGCGGTCGGTTGCCGGTTCGGTTGGCAGACAGGCGCGCTGAGGCTGACGCTGGCGACCCTGCTGCTGGCACACATGATCGCGATCGCCTGGCTGTGGTGGCGTTTCAGCCGGGCCATGCAGGTGCCCGCGCACACGCCGATCGCCACGTTCGTCCAGGCGGTGGTCGTGTGGACGCTGATCGCGGCTCTGGTCTCGGCGCTGGTCGCGTTTGCGCCAGCGTTGCTGCTGACCACGTGCACCTGACGCACGAATCCCGCTGGCGATTCTTCCGGACCGAGCCCGATGAGCCATCGCGATCTCCCCCGCCAAATCGTCTGGACCGCGATCTATCTGCTCTTCATTCTCGGCCCGCTGTTCGCGCTGCTGCTCGGCGCACTGCCCCCGAGCCGCGACTTCGCCACCGAGTTCTCGGTGGCGCTGGGCTACTCCGGCATGGCGATGATGGGCCTGCAGTTCGGGCTGACCGCGCGCTTCCGTTACATCACCCAGCCGCTGGGCGAGGACGTCATCTACCACTTCCACCGCCGCGTCTCGCTGATCGCGGTGACGCTGGTGTTCGTGCATCCGCTGATCCTGCTCGCCACCGGCTCGAAGGCGATGCAGCTGCCCGATTCGATCCGGGAGCTGCCGCTGGGGGCCGTGTTCGCCGGCATATCGATCAGCGCGCTGGTGCTGCTGGTCGTCACCGCACTATGGCGCACGCGCCTGAAGATTCCGTATGAAACCTGGCATGCCAGCCACATCGTGCTGGCCCTGGTGGCCATCGGCGCGGGCCTGTGCCACATGATCGCCTGGGGGTTCTACCTGGACAATCCCTGGAAGCGTGCCTTCTGGATCGGCGTGGTCACTCTCTGGATCGCGTTGCTGCTGTATGTGCGCCTTTTCAAGCCGCTCTTCATGCTGCGCCGTCCGTATCGCATCGCGGAGGTCCGCAAGGAACGCGGCGACACCACCACGCTGGTGATGCGCCCGGAAGGCCACGCCGGGTTCCGCTTCAGCCCCGGGCAGTTTGGCTGGCTCACGCTTTGGGGCAGCCCGTTCAAGATCACCGGCCATCCCTTTTCGTTCTCGTCCAGTGCCGCGGTGGACGACGGCCGCGTCGAGATGAGCATCCGTCGCCTCGGCGATTTCACCGACGCGGTGCAAACTGTCGCGGTGGGACAGCGGGTGTACCTCGATGGGCCGTACGGCTCTTTCACCGTCCGCGATTCCGGCAGCGTCAACGTGATGATCGCAGGCGGAATCGGCATCACGCCGATGGTGAGCATGATCCGCACGCTGGCCGACCGCGGTGATCCGCGTCGCCTGATCCTGCTCTACGGCAACAAGGACTGGGACTCCATCAGCTTCCGCGAAGAACTGGATGCACTGAGCGCACGTACCAACCTAAGCGTGGTCCATGTGCTCTCCCAACCGCACGAGGGCTGGACCGGCGAGTCGGGTTACATCAACGCCGAACTGTTCAAACGGCACCTGCCACCGGGCTACGCGGACCACGAGTACTTCATCTGCGGCCCGGGCATCATGATGGATGCCATCGAAGCCGCACTCGGCGAGATGGACGTACCTCTCAGCCGGTACCACTCCGAGCGGTACAGCTTCGTCTAGGAGATCACGATGCGTCGTCTGCTGGCCGAAAAACTGGCAATCGTCTCCGCCGTGGCGGTGGTGGCGCTTGCGTTGCTGTTTGCGTTCTTGCGGACGGTGTAGGACGGGCGGCGCCTGCCGCATTGTGGTGGGCCCACCAGGATTCGAACCTGGAACCAAGGGATTATGAGTCCCCTGCTCTAACCGTTGAGCTATAGGCCCGTGGGCTGCGCATCTTAGCAGCCCACGTATTCTGGCAGCCCGGCTTCTGGACGTCCCGCCCCAGCCGTCAGCGGGCGGCCGACATCGAGTACGGCCGCTGTGCCGCGCCCGTCGCCCAGGCCTTGTCCGGCTGCGCCTGCATGGTGAAGTGCAGCTCACCGCCGGCCATGATTTCCTCGTGGCGGATGAACGCCCGATCGAGCGGCTTGCCGTTGAGCATCGCGCGGCCGATATACGGGTGGGCGGCGTCGAGGCCCTCGGCAACCACGGTGAAGCGCTTGCCGTTGGGCAGGTTGAGGCTGGCGCGCGGCAGGAACGGGCGGCCGATGATGTACTCGTTGCTGGCCGGGGCGACCGGGTAGAAACCCAGCGCGGTGAACACGTACCAGGCCGACATCTGGCCGAGGTCGTCGTTGCCGGCCAGGCCGTCCGGGCGCGGTGCGTACTGCGTGGCCATGATCTGGCCCAGGCGCTCCTGGGTGCGCCACGGCTGGCCGGCATACGCATAGAGATAGGCGACGTGGTGGCTGGGCTCGTTGCCGTGCGCGTACCAGCCGATCAGGCCGGTGATGTCTTCCATGTGCTCGAAGATCTTCGGGTCGACCTTGGCATTGAACACGTCGTCCAGTCGCGCGACCAGTTTGTCCTCGCCGCCGTGCGCGGCGGCCAGGCCGGCAACGTCCTGCGGCACGTACCACGAGTACTGCCAGGCATTGCCTTCGGTGTAGTCGCTGCCGTAGCCGCTGGCGGTGGCATCGAACGGTTCGCGGAAGCTTCCATCGCGCTTGCGCGCGCGCATGAAGCCGGTCTTCTCGTCGAACGCATGGCGCCAGTTCGCGGCACGCTTGCCGAACTGCGCGGCGACGTCCTGGTTGCCCATCGACTCGGCCACACGCGCGATGGTCCAGTCGTCGAAGGCGTATTCGAGCGTCTTCGAGGCGGCCTCGCCTTCCTCGTCGATCGGCACGTAGCCCAGCTCCATGTACTGGGCGATGCCGTCGTACGGGCCGTAGCTGGCGCTGTCGACCATGGCCTTGAGCGCCTTGCCGGTGTCATAGCCGCGAATGCCCTTCATGTAGGCGTCGGCGATCACCGGCACGGCGTGATAGCCGATCATGCACCACGTCTCCTGGCCGTGGAACGCCCACACCGGCAGCACGCCATACGCGCTGTGGTCGTGCGACGCGAGCAGCGAGTTGATGAAGTCGTTGTTGCGCTGCTCGGGTTGCACCAGGGTCAGCAGCGGATGCAGTGCCCGATACGTATCCCACAGCGAGAACGTGGAGTAATGGGTGAAGCCCTTCGCCTGGTGCACGGCGTTGTCCGGACCGCGGTAACGTCCGTCGCTGTCCATGAAAAGGCTCGGGCCCATCAGTGTGTGGTACAGCGCGGTGTAGAAGCTGCGGCGCTGCGGCTCCGGTGCATCGATGTCGACCGCGCCCAGTGCCTGCATCCACTGCGCCTTGGCGGCGCTGCGCACGCCGTCGAAGTCGAAGCCGGGCACTTCGGCGTCGAGGTTCGCGATCGCACTGTCCTCGCTCACCGGCGAGATCGCGACCTTCACCACCACCGACTTGCCGGCGGCGCCGTCGAAGTCGAAGGCACCGACCAGCTGCCGCCCTTCAATCTGTGCGCGCTGGCGCGGGTCCTTCTCGCCCGGCGGCGGGAAGCCCTTGTAGACGACGTCCTGCTCGGTGTCGTGGAACTGGTGGCCGCTGACCGGCTGCGAGAAGCGCATGGCGAAATACAGCTGCCGGCCCGGTGCCCAGCCGCGGGTTTCGCGGAAGCCGGTGACGGTGCCGTCGCTGCGCAGGCGCAGCCGCGACCACTGCACCTTCCCCGGGTAGTCGTACATGCTGGTGCGCAGGTCGACCAGCACGTGCGCCGGCTTGCCCTTCGGGAACTGGTAACGGTGCACGCCAACGCGCGGGCTGGCGGTGAGTTCGGCGCGGATCGCGTAATCCTTCAGCGTCACCGCGTAATAGCCGGGCTGGGCGACTTCGTTGTCGTGGCTGAAGCGCGACATGTAGCCGCTGCCGGGCTTGCCGGCTTCGCCGCGTTCGAGCATCACCTCGCCTGCGATCGGCATCACCAGCACGTCGCCGAGGTCGGAGTGGCCGGTGCCGGAGAAGTGCGTGTGCGAGAAGCCGGTGATCGTGCTGTCGTCGTAACGGTAGCCGGCGGCCCAGCCGTAGCCTTCCTTGCGCGACTTGATCTGGGTGTCCGGGCTGAGCTGGACCATGCCGAACGGGACCACGGCGCCGGGGAAGGTATGGCCTTCGCCGCCGGTGCCGATGAAGGGGTCGACCGCGGCGTATGTGCGGGCAGCCGCGGCGTCAGTCTTCGTCGCGGGGGCGGCAAAGGCGATTCCGGCCATTGCCCAGGTGCCCAGTGACGCCAGCACGAGCAAGGTTCCCAGGCGTCGCGGTGCCTTGGGCAGGGCGGCCCGGAGGGCCGGATGGGCAAGTCGGGGCATGGTCACTCCGTGGCGGGACCTGACGGAAATTTGGATCGTTCTAAACCGCGGCAACCTAGCACGTGATCCCCGCCAGTTCATGCTGCGGTGCAGAATGCGCCGCGCCTCGGCTCGGCGCAGGATTGGCCCAATTTAGAACGATCCAAATCCTGCCCGATGCCGTCGCCACTGACCTCCGGATACCCGCGATGACCCCGGCCGCGCGCACCCGCGCCCGGGTCACCCTTGCCGACATCGCCAGCGCCTGCGACCTGTCCCGGGCGACCATTTCGCTGGTCCTGCGCGGCAGTCCCCTGGTCAACGCCGAGACGCGGGCGCGGGTCGAAGCCGAGCTCAAGCGCCAGCGCTACGTCTATCACCGCGGCGCCGCCAACCTGCGCCGCAATGTGTCCTCGACCGTCGCGCTGGTCATCAACGACCTGTCCAATCCGTTCTTCGCCGAGTTCGCCGCGGGTGTCGACGAGGCCCTGGCAGCGGCCGGCTACGTGACCCTGCTCGGCAGCACCGGCGAATCGGCCGAGCGCCAGCAGGCGGTGCTCGCCTCGCTGCTCGAACACGACCCGGCCGGCCTGATTCTCTCGCCCGCCGAAGGCAGCGACGGTGAACGCCTGCGCGGCCTGCTGGGCGTGCACACGCCGACGCTGATCTTCAACCGCGAACTCGGCGCCGACTGGGACTTCCTCTCGCTCGACAACATCCGCGGTGCGCGCATGGCCACCGAGCACCTGCTCTCGCTCGGGCATCGCCGCATCGCGTTCTTTGGCGGCCACCAGGATTCGAGCTCGTGCCACCAGCGTCGCCAGGGGTATCGCGAGGCGCTGCTCGCGGCCGGCATCACGCCCGAACCGCAATGGCTGGTGGAATGCGCGCCTACCCGTCTGGAAGCAGCGCGACAGACCGGCGCGCTGTTCGTGCGCGACCCCGCGCCGACGGCGGCGGTCTGCTACAACGACGCGGTCGCGCTCGGCCTGATGGCGGGGCTGGCCACGCGCGGTCGCCGCGCCGGACAGGACTTCGCCGTCACTGGCTTCGACGACATTCCCGAAGCCGCCGTCAGTGCGCCGCCGCTCACCACGATCGCCGTAGATCCGCGCGCACGTGGACGCCAGGCCGCGGAACTCATCCTGCAGCGGCTGCGTGAGCCGTCCACCGAGTCCAGCACCACCATCGCGCCCGTGCAGTTGCGGGTCCGTGCCAGCAGCAACACCGCCACCCCAGCAGAGCAACTCGCATGAAGCGACCAGACACGGCGTCGAGTACCTCGTCGCCGGCCACCGCGATCGCGGTACTGACCACGATCTTCTTCACCTGGGGCGCGCTGACCAGCCTCAACGACGTGCTGATCCCGCATCTGAAAGCCGTGTTCGAAATGAACTATGCGCAGACGATGCTGATCCAGTTCACTTTCTTCAGCACCTACCTGGTGATGTCGCTGCCGGCGGGCAAGGTGGTCGCGCGGTTCGGCTACAAGCGCAGCATCGTGATCGGGCTGGTCGTGGCCGGCATCGGTGCGCTGGCGTTCTTCCCGGCGGCAAAGCTGCCGTCGTATCCACTGTTCCTGTTCGCGCTGTACGTGCTCGCCAGCGGCATCACCCTGCTGCAGGTGTCGGCCAATCCGTACATCGCGCTGCTCGGCAATGCGCAGAGCGCGTCGAGCCGGCTCACGCTGGCGCAGGCGCTGAACTCGTTCGGCCACGCCATCGCGCCGGCCCTGATCGGCCCGCTGATCCTGTCGGTCGCGGTCATCGGCGGCGCGGAACTGGCGCAGATGCCGTTGGCCGGGCAGGCCGCCTACCGCATTGCCCAGGCCGAGTCGGTGCAGCTGCCCTACCTCGGCCTGGCCGTGGGCCTGTTCGCACTGGCCGCGTTCGTCCTGCTGTTCCGCCTGCCGGCGCTGACCGAGGCGACCGAAGGCACCGACCGTCGCCAGCACACGTTCACCGAGGCGCTGCGTCACCGCCACCTGCGCCTGGGCATCGTCGCGATCTTCGTCTACGTCGGCGCCGAGGTCGCGATCGGCAGCTTCCTGATCAACTACATCGCCGGGCCCGACATCGGTGCGATGGAGGAATCGGCCGCGACGAAGTATGTCTCCTACTACTGGGGCGCGGCCATGGCCGGTCGCTTCATCGGCTCGCTGCTGCTGCGGAAGATCGAGCCGCGGATCCTGCTCGGCCTGTTCGCGATCGCCGCGATCGCGCTGCTGTCGACCACGATGCTCAACCAGGGGCCGATCGCGATGTGGAGCGTCATCGTCATCGGCCTGTTCAACTCGATCATGTTCCCGACCATCTTCACCCTCGCCATCGATGGCCTCGGCCCGCTGACCAGCAAGGCGTCGAGCCTGCTGGTGATGGCGATCGTCGGTGGCGCGGTGGTGCCGCTGCTGCAGGGGATCCTTGCCGACGGAATCGGCATCCAGCATGCGTTCGTGCTGCCGTTGCTGTGCTACTTCTACGTGGCCTGGTATGGATTCCGTGGCGCGCGTCGCGCTGAAAGCCCGATGGCCCTGACGCCCGCGGTGTCGCCGCCATGAACGCCATGCAGGGACGTACCGCGATCGCCTGCTTCGGCGAGGCATTGATCGATTTCCTCGCACTCCCGGCCGCGCCCGGGCAACCGCGGCTGTTCGCCGAGTACGCCGGCGGCGCGCCGGCCAATGTCGCCGCTGCCGTCGCCCGACTCGGTGGCAACGCGCGATTCGTCGGCATGCTCGGCGTCGACATGTTCGGCGAGTTCCTGATGTCGCAGCTGCGCGAGATGGGCGTGGATACACGCTTCTGCGTGCATACGTCGGCCGCGCGCACGGCGCTGGCATTCGTGTCGCTGGACGAGGATGGCGAGCGCAGCTTCAGTTTCTACCGGCCACCGGCCGCCGACCTGCTGTTCCGCGAGGACCACTTCGAAACCGCCTGCTTCGACGACGCCGCTGTCCTGCACGTGTGCTCCAACAGCCTGACCGAAGCCGACATCGCCGCGACCACGCTGGCCGGCATGCGACTGGCCCGGTCAGCGGGGGCGCTGGTGAGCATGGACCTCAACCTGCGCCCGTCACTGTGGCCCGAGGGTTTCGATCCGGCACCGCGGTTGTGGGATGCGCTGGCCGAAGCCGACCTGGTCAAGCTCTGCCGTAGCGAAGCCGACTTCCTGATCCGCCGTTCCGGCGACGAGAAGGCGATGCTGCGCCGGCTCTGGCAAGGACACGCCAGGTGCGTGCTGGTCACCGATGGCGGCAAGCCAGTGCGCTGGTACACGCGAAGCGCGGACGGCGTGGCGCCTACGTTTGCCGTCACCGTCACCGACACGACGGCCGCCGGCGACGCCTTTGTCGGCGGGCTGCTGCACCGTCTGGTCGAGCGCGGCGCCGGCGTCGACCGCCTGGTAGATCTGCTCGACGACCGCGTCGCACTGACCGATGCACTCCGACATGCCGCCGCGGCTGGCGCGCTGGCGACCACGCGCAACGGCGCGTTCGCTGCCATGCCCAGCCGCGCCGAACTCGAACAACTCCTGCGACCGGATCCAGCGACCACCCCATGAGCCGCCTCCCCCCTGAATCCCCCGACTTCCGCAGCCAGTCCTTCCTGCGCGCGCACATCGCCGAAACGATGGCGTTCTACCACCCGCGCGCGATCGATCCCGACGGTGGTTTCTTCCACTACTTCCGCGACGACGGCAGCGTCTACGACGCCGCCCACCGGCACCTGGTGAGCAGCACCCGCTTCGTCTTCAATTACGCGATGGCGGCACGCGAGTTCGCCAGCGACGCCCGCCTCAGGGACGAGTACCTCGACGCCGCGCGACACGGCCTGCGCTATCTGCGCGACGTCCACCGCGACCCGCGCAGCGGTGGTTACGCGTGGACGATCCGCGATGGCGTCGCCGAAGACCGCACCAATCACTGCTACGGCGTCGCCTTCGCGCTGCTCGCCTACTCGACTGCGCTCAAGGCCGGCATCACCGAGGCTGCGCCGTGGATGGACGAAACCTGGGACCTGCTCGAGGCGCGCTTCTGGGAGCCGGCGCACGGCCTGTATCGCGACGAGGCCGATGCCGACTGGAACTTCTCCGGCTACCGCGGCCAGAACGCCAACATGCACATGTGCGAGGCGATGCTCGCCGCGTTCGAGGCCGGTGGCCAGTCGCGCTACCTGGAACGGGCACTCACGCTCGCCGACAACATGACGCGGCGCCAGGCCGCCCACGCCGGTGGCCTGGTCTGGGAACACTACGACCGCGACTGGAACATCGACTGGAACTACCACCGCGACGATCCCAGGCACCTGTTCCGCCCATGGGGTTTCCAGCCCGGCCACCAGACCGAATGGAGCAAGCTGCTGCTGATCCTCGACGGTCACCTGCGCGCGCGCGGTGTCACCGCCGACTGGCTGCGCGAGCGAGCGGCGTATCTGTTCGACACCTCGGTTGCGCACGCGTGGGACAAGCGCCACGACGGCCTGTTCTATGGCTTCTCGCCCGATGCCGGCTACCCGGTGTGCGACACCGACAAGTATTTCTGGGTGCAGGCCGAGTCGATCGCCGCGGCGGCGCGGCTGGCACAGGCCACCGGCGACGAACGCTACTGGGACTGGTACCAGCGGTTGTGGGACTACTCGTGGCGATTCTTCATCGACCACGAGCATGGCGCCTGGTACCGCATCCTCGATCGCGACAACCGCAAGTACAGCGACGAGAAGAGCCCCGCCGGAAAGACCGACTACCACACCATGGGTGCGTGCCATGACGTGCTGCAGCTGCTGCGCGGCCACGCCCCGGAGACCGATGCATGACCTTCTTTCGCCCTCTTCTTCTCAGCCTGCTCCTGTTCCCCACGGTCGGCGTCGCGGCCTCTCCCTCCCCGAAGAAACCCGCGACGCCGCCCGTCCTTTCACAGGAGCAGGCCGCGCAGAGCGCCGAGCGCGTCAAGGCTGAGTTCCTGCACGCATGGCGCGGGTACCGGACGCACGCATGGGGCCACGACGGCCTCAAGCCACTGAGCAACGAGCCCCACGACTGGTACGGCCAGTCGCTGCTGATGACGCCGGTGGATGCGCTCGACACGATGATCCTGATGGGCCTGGACGACGAAGCCCGCGATGCGCGCGAGCTGATCGCCACGCAGCTGTCGTTCGACCGTGATATCGACGTCAAGCACTTCGAGATCGTGATCCGCCTGCTCGGTGGCCTGCTCTCGGGCTACCAGCTCAGCGGCGACGAGCGCCTGCTCAAGCTGGCCGAGGACCTCGGCACGCGCCTGCTGCCGGCGTTCGACTCACCGACCGGCCTGCCGTACGTCTACGTCAACCTGCGCACCGGCAAGGCCCACGGCAATGACAGCAACCCGGCCGAGTCCGGCACGCTGCTGCTCGAGTACGGCACCCTGAGCAAGCTCACCGGCAATCCCGTGTTCTACGACAAGGCCAAGCGCGCCCTGGTCGCCACCTACGAGCGTCGTTCGAAGATCGGCCTGGTCGGCGAGCGCTTCGACGTCGAGACCGGCAAGTGGACGCAGACGCGCAGCCATGTCGGCGCGCGCATCGACTCGTACTACGAGTACCTGTGGAAGTGTTGGAAGCTGTTCGGCGACCGCGACTGCCTGGCCATGTGGAAGACCAGCATCGCCGCCGCCAACCGCTACTACCCGGAAGAGGTCAACGGCGCGCTGTGGGTCGGCCATGTCGACATGAACAGCGGCAAGCGCCTGGGCAGCCTCTACGGTGCACTCGATGCGTTCTATCCGGGGCTGCTCGCGTACTCGGGCGACGTCGAGCGTGCACGCAGGCTGCAGGCATCGTCGTTCGCGATGTGGCGCGTGCACGGCATCGAGCCGGAACAATACGACTACCGCAAGGGTGAGGTGACGCACGCGGGCTATCCGCTGCGCCCGGAGATCATCGAGTCCGCGTGGTACCTGCACCGCCTGACCGGCGACAACCAGTACCAGGCGATGGGCCAGGAGATGTTCGAGGACTTCGTCCGCTACACGCGTACCGACTCCGGCTTCGCGACGCTCAAGAGCGTGGTGACGAAGGAGAAGGAGGACGACATGGAGAGCTTCGTCCTGGCCGAGACCTTCAAGTACTTCTACCTGCTGTTCGCGCCGGCGCAGACGCTGGATCCGGGCAAGGTCGTGCTCAACACCGAGGCGCATCCGCTGCGGAAGACCTGGAAGTAGCCGCCCTCACGCTACTGACACAACGCTGACAGTGGCGGAGCGTAGTCTTTCGTCTCCTTCCCCCGGAGTCGAACGATGAATACCGAACAGGTGGCCGCAAGGCTGGTCGAGTTGTGCAGGGCCGGCAAGTTCGAAGAGGCGCAACGCGAGCTTTATGCCGACGATGCGGTGAGCCTCGAGCCGGAGGGCTCGCCGCAGGGCACAGGTGGCAACGTCAAGGGCCTGAAGGCGATCCAGGCGAAGAGCCAGCAGTTCCACGACAGCGTCGAGGCATTCCACGCCGTTACCTGCAGCGATCCCGTCATCGCCGGGGGCTGGTTCAGTCTCGTCATGGGCGTGGATGCAACGTACAAGGGTGCGGGCCGCATCGCCATGAGCGAGGTCTGCGTGTACCAGGTGCGCGACGGCAAGGTCGTGCACGAGCAGTTCTTTTACGATGTGGAGCCGGCGGGGGCTTGATACGCCCGGCCCGGGTGCGCTTCGTTTACCCGGGCTACTCGCTGCAGGGACCCGGGTGCGCTTTGCTTACCCGGGCTACCTGGATTCGCGGACGTGGATCCTGAAGAGCCCGCCGGATCCGGGCGCCGCGGTCAGCGCGACATCGCTGAGCCGCGCACGCGCGGTGGTGACGTACAACTCACCATCGTCACCGATGCAGACACTGCCCACGTGCGGCGCCGGCACGCGCACGCGCTGGACACACGCACCGTTCGGTGCGATCCGCACCACTTCGCCAGCGCCCCACATCGCCACCCAGAAGCTGCCGTCGGGCGTGATCGCCATGCCATCGGGCTTGCCAGGCAGGCCCAGGAAGTCAGTGAAGATGATCGGCTCGCCGAGATGGCCTGACGCCACGTCCGCCGGATAGGAAAGCAGCGTGCGCGCGAGCGTGTCGATCACGAACAGCGTGCGCTCATCGCCCGCGAAGGCCATCCCGTTGGCGACGCCGAGTCCCTCCGCGACCTTGCGCGCAGGTGAGTCGGGCGAAGCGGCATGGAACACCGCACCGCGCCCGGCCAGAACGCCACGGTGCATGCTGCTGGCCCACAGGCCACCGCGACTGTCGACGACCAGATCGTTGAGGCGGCAGCCCGCGCCGGTGTCGATGGCGGGACCTCGCGCGATAACTGCACCGCTGCTGGCGTCGAGCCGCAGGAATGCATCCTCGCCATTGCCCGCCAGCGAGCCGTCTGGCATGACGCCCAGCGACCATACCGGTTCGGGCATCGGCACTTCGCTCCACTCGCCGCTCGATGGCGTGAACGACAGCAGGCGCTTGCCGACCGGATCGACCCATCGCACACGGTCGCCGTGGACCGCCGGCCCCTCGCCTACCGTCGCCTGCGCATCGCCGACCAGTTTCACTTCCGGCGGCGTGCAGTTCGACGTCGCCGCGATCCACTCGCGCGCACGCGCACCGACCGCTTGCGCACTGCGGCCGGGCTTGTAGAGGTCCGAGCCGGTACCGAATGCCACCGCACCCGCGGCGACCAGCGACGGCACCGCTTCCGGCGTCACGCCACCTACGGCGATCAACTGCACCCCGGCAGGCATCACCGCACTGATCGCGGAAAGCGTCGTGGCACTGGCCGGGAAGGCCTTGAGATGGCGCGCGCCGGCGTCGATCGCGGTGAACGCTTCACTGGCTGTGGCGAAGCCCGGCAGCGGCAGCATGCCGTTCGCGAGGCTGGCGCGGATCACGTCGGCATCGGTGTTGGGCGCGACGCAGAACTGGCAACCGGTGGCGACCAGGCGTTCGACGTCGGCGACGGTCAGCACCGTGCCGGCGCCAATCGCCATGCGCTCGCCGAAGTGCTCCCGCAGCACGCGGATGGTGGTGAACGGGTCGGGCGAGTTCAGCGGCACTTCCGCCAGGGTCACTCCGGCATCGAGCAGCGCGGTTGCGACCGCGATCGACTCGGCCGTGGAGATGCCACGCAGGATCGCGATGATCGGCGCCTCGCGCAGGCGCTCGTCGAATTCGGCGGTGAAAGTGGCAAGGTCGGGTTTCATGCCCGCACTGCGCCCGTATGCAACGCGTGCATCGCGGCGAAACCCTGCGCGATCGCCTCGCGCGATTCCACCGCGTGGCTGTCGATGCCCAGCTCCGTCAAGGCGGCTGCATACAGGGCGCAGACCGGTCCGGTGCCGACCAGTGGGATGCTCGCCTCCGCCAGCTCCGGAAACAACGCGCGGGCGTCGGCGACTTCAGAACCTATCAGCAACCCACGCAAGTACGAGGCGCCTTCGCTGCGCTTGATATCGCCACGGATCACCGCAGCGCGTGCGCCGAACAGCAGCGTTCCCAGGCCGGTGTCACGACGCACGCCCGCGCGCACGCCATCGAAGAATGCGGGGCTCGCATGTGCCGGCCCGTCGACGATCGATGCCAGCAGGCCTGCCGCGGTCAGCCGGTCGAAGATCTCGCCGGACATCGCGGTCGAGAATTCGCGTACGCGGCCTCCGTCCATGCGCACCCACTTGGTGTGCGTGCCGGGCAGCGCGACGATGCCGGACGGTGGCAGTCGCCGCGACACCAGCAGGCCGAACAGCTCGGTCTCTTCGCCACGCATGATGTCGGAGGCGTTGTCGCGCGTGCGCCGGCAGGCCAGGCCCGGCACGATGCGAACCTCGACCTCGCCGATGCGTGCCTCGCGCAGCCCCTGCGCCAGGCCGCCCGGGGCGACCGGGCATTCCACGTAGCCGGCGTCGATCCAGCCGATGTTCGAGCCGATCATGCCGCACGCGTAGATGTGCGAGACGCCGGGCCAGCGCACGGCCACGCTCGCCATGTGCCGCACCATGCCGTCGCGATCGAGCCCGGCGATGCCGGCGGGGGCCTCCATCGCATCGACGACCTTGCCGTCCGCGTCGATCAGGTAGGCACGGAAGTTCGAGCTGCCCCAGTTGATGCCGACGATGCGGCCTTGCGTGTTCGTCTGATTCATTGGTTTCGTGAAGTGGCAGCTTCAGTGAGGGCATGCTTCGGTGTCGGCTAGCGCCGGGTGACGCCAGCGCCGCCGTCGACAGGGAACACGCCGCCGGTGATCCAGCCACTGCGGTCGCTGGCGAGGAACCACGCCAGCTCGGCAATGTCCTCCGGCGTGCCCAGGCGGCCGAGCGGATGGCGCTGGATGTTTCGTTCGCGCGCGATCGCCGGATCAGGCTCGCGATCGAAAGACGATTGCAGCATGGGCGTGTCGATCGAGGCCGGTGCGATCGCGTTGACGCGGATCCGCCATGGCGCCAGTTCCAGCGCCGCGGTGCGCGCCAGCTCCTCCAGCGCCGCCTTGGAACTGGCATAGGCGGCGAGTGTCGGCGTGGCGAAGCGGGCGTTGATCGAACTCAGCAGCACGATCGAACCGCCGCCGCGTTCGCGCATGTGCGCCGCGCAGTAGCGCATCAGGCGCGCGGCCGCGATGACGTTGACGGCATAGGTATCGGCGAACAGTTCGTCCGCCGAGTCCATAAGCGTTCCGGGAGGACAGACCGCAGCGCAATGGACCAGCACATCGGCCGGTCCGAGCCTGGCTTCCAGCTCCGCAACCGCGGCGTCGATGGCCGCGGCCGAGCGCAGGTCGGCGCTGGCCGAGGCATCCGCACCGGGTGCCGGATGCAGGTCCAGTGCCGCGACCCGCGCGCCGTCCTGCTGCAAGCGGCGGGTCACCGCTGCACCAATCCCGCCGGCGGCCCCGGTCACCAGGGCCACCCGACCCGCCATGCTGCCTTCGCTCATCCCGACCTCCGACCTTGTCCGCGCCTCTCGGTGCCTCAGAAGCGGAAGGTCACCGTCGCCTTGTAACCGCGACCGAACACCACGTTGGTACGCAGGCCCTCTTCATACCCGTCGAAGGTCTTCTGCTGGCTGTCGAGCAGGTTGATGCCGTCGAGCTGGAAGGTGAGGCGGTCGTTGAGGTCGTAGCTTACCGTGGCCGACAGGTCCGAGTAGTTGTCGTTGTAGATGCCGGTCGCCGCCGCCGACAGCGCCACCAGGTACTCGTCGCGCCAGTTGTAGGCCACGCGTGCACTGAAGGGCCCCTGCTCGAAGTAGCCGATCAGGTTGGCGTTGTTCTTCGACAGGCCCGGGAAGGCCATCTCGTTGCCGTTGATGTCGGTGATCGGCGTCTTCGAATCGATGTAGGTGTAGGTCGCGACGACGCCGAAGCCGCCCGCGATTGGCACCTGCGCGAGCAGCTCCAGTCCCTGGATGGTGGCGCTGTCGCCGTTGACCTTGCGGTTGATCAGGAAGTTGACACCGCCGTAGGTTTCCGCGCTCTGGCGCTGGACGATGAAGGTCGACACGTCCTTGTAGAATAGGCCCGCCGAGAGCATGCCTTCATCGCTGTAGTACCACTCCAGCGACAGGTCGTACTGGTCGGCCTCGAACGGATCCAGTCCCGGTGCGCCGCCGGTGCCGGTGCCGGGGGTGATCTGCACGCCGTTGTCGAACACGGCGTTGTTGTTCAGCGAGACACCGTTGTTGAGGTCTTCGGTGTTCGGGAACGCGACCACGCGGGCAGCGCCACCGCGGATCACCATGCTGTCGCTGAGGTCGAGCTTGACGATGCCAGATGGCAGCCAGTAGTCGTCGCTGCGGCTGAACACCGTCGGCTGCGGCGAGCCGTTGGGGTTGATCAGGTTACCGGTCGAATCCATGTCGCGGCCGACATAGCGCAGGCCGACGTTGCCCGCCAGCTGCATGTTGCCGACGGCGGTGTTGACGTCGAGCTTGGCGTAGGCCTCGGTGAAGTCCTCGCCGATGTTGAACGTGCCGGCGTAGGCCAGGGTGTTGTTGGCGGGATCCAGGCACTGCGGGTTCTGCGAGATCGACGGGAACGCGGTGAACGCCGCGCAACCGGTGAACGCATCACGCGTGGCCGCCAGGAACGCGCGTGGCAGGCCGGCGAACTCGCCACTCATGAAGTCGTTGTTGCTGTGGACTTCGAGGAAGTCACCGAGCTGGTTGGCGGGGATGCCACCGGCCGGACGGATGTCCGCGCGCAACGGGTTCTGCGTGGTCTCGAGCGAGCTGTAGCGGGCACCGAAGTTGAGCGCACGGATCGCCGAGTTGTCGAAGTCCCAGGTCCAGTCGGTACGGGCCGCGGTGGTGTCGGTCTCGGCGCGGTAGCGGTTGTCGAACAGGATCGACAGACGCAGCTGGTTGGGATCGGTCAGGTCGACGCCGCGGACGTTGAAGCTGCCGAAGTCGCCGTTGGTGAGGTCGAAGTCGACCAGCGACGTGCGCCCCACTACGGGCTGCAGGCGCATGTAGTTCTGGTGGTACTCGGCGCTGGAGCTGCCGTACGACACTTCCGCCGAGCCACCCAGGTGGCCCTCGCCACGGAAGGTCGCGCGCAGTGCGCTCGACCAGACGTCGGCATCGATGTCGGCGATCTCGGTGTTGACCAGCACCGGACCGGCCGAGGTGCCCTTGATCAGGATGTCGTGCGGCGAGTACACCGCGTTCGACAACGCGGCGCTGGGATTGAAGGCGATCCAGTAGCGGTCGCGCTCGGCGTCCTGCTTCGAATAGAAGGTGTCGGCGGTGAGCTCGACGCCTTCGGTCGGACGCCACTGCAGCACGCCGCTGATGCCGTACTTCTCGCGACTGTCGTTGATGTCCTGCGCGCGCATGTCGGTGCTGCCGAAGCGCGTGCGTGCCGGCGTCACGGTCGTGTCGTTGAAGCGGGCGTAGCCGGAGAACGTGTCCAGGCCCTGCTGCACGACGTCGTACTTGCTGTAGGTGGCCGAGATCAGCCCACCGAAGGTGCTGTCGCTGTTGCGGCCCGACAGCAGCGTGAACAGTCCACCGCCGCCATTGCCGCCGAGCTCGTCGTAGCCGGCTTCGGCAGTGACGACGTTCTGGGTGGCGTCGCCAGCCAGGGGTTTGCGCGTCTCGATGTCGATGATGCCGCCGAGCGCGCCGGCGATCTGGTCGGAACCGGCCAGCTTGGTCACCGACAGACGCGAGATCAGTTCCGACGGCACCAGCGTCAGCAGGCCGTAGGTCGAGGTGTTGAGCTGGTCGAGGCCGTTTCCGCCTCGACCGGTCGCGTCAACGATCTGGCGGCCGTTGTAGAGGATCACGTTCTCGCGCAGGCCGCGCACCAGGACGTCGCTGCCCTCGCCCATGCCACGCTCGAGCTGCACGCCGGCGACTCGCCCCAGCGATTCGGCGACGTTGGTGTCGGGCAGCTTGCCGATGTCGTCGGCGACGATCGCGTCGACGATCTGGGTCGAATCGCGCTTGATGTCCTTGGCCGCCTCGAGGCTGCCGCGGATGCCGATCACCGTGACCTGGTCCAGCGTGCGGGGTTCGTCGCTGGTGCTGCTGGTCTGGGTCGCCGGTGTCGCCGCCTCGGGTGCGGTGGTGGTCTGCGCGGTCGCTGCCATTGAAGCCAGCAGCGCGGGTGTGATCAGTGTGGACAGAATCGTTCGACGAAGCTTGCGCATGAACCGGGCCTCCCCCCGAAGTCATTGCTGGGTCTTGTTTGCGATACGAACTGCTTGCGTTGTGTGGCTAATATAGCAATATATGTTCTGCGCAACGCAAGGGTTTTCGTAGATAAATCGTTGCTGCAGCGCAATAAATGCCAGATTTCAATCGGTTGGACTGTTGCCGTGTTAGCAACGTCCAGCGACACATCCGCAGGCGTGACGCAACGGGGAACCCATGAGCGAATCCACAGGGAAGGAAGTGAACAAGGCGGCAGGGGCGGCTATTGCAGGTGTCCTCCCGATCTTGCCGACGATCTTCGATGACAGCGGCGCGATCGATTTCGACGGCACCCGCGCGGTGCTCGAGTACATCCTCGCCGCCGGCGCCGACGGCATCGTGTTTCCGGGCCTGGCCAGTGAGTACGACATGCTCTCCAGCGACGAGCGCCTGGAGATGACCGCACGCCTGGGCGAGTGGATCGCCGGCCGCGTGCCGCTGGTGATCGGCGCAAGCAGCCCGGACCCGGAGCTCGCGATGCAGTTCGCACGCGCCGGCGCACAGGCCGGCGCAGTGGCATCGATGGTGCTCACGCCGCACCGCCACGCCAAGGATCGCCAGGCGATGGCCGACTATTTTTCAGCGATCCACGACGCCAGCGGCATCCCGGTGATGCTGCAGAACGCGCCGGCACCGATGGGCGTCGGTCTGGCCGTCGACGAGGTCGCATGGCTGGCCGAACAGGTACCGGGCATCCGCTACGTCAAGGAAGAGACGCAGCCGTCCGGACAGCGCATCACCCAGTTGAGCGAGCGCGCGGGTCCCGCGCTGGATGCGGTGTTCGGCGGTGCCGGCGCGCGCTACGTGATCGATGAGCTCGTGCGCGGCGCCAAGGGTACGATGCCCGCCTGCGAAGTCACCGAGGTGCACGTGGCCATGCTCAAGCGTTTCGCCGATGGCGACATCGATGGCGCACGCGACCTGTTCGAACGAAGCCTGCCATTGCTGAGCGTGCAGGCGGTGTTCCGCTGGCGCCTGACCAAGGCGGTGCTCAAGCGTCGCGGCCTGATCGGCAGCGACCACGTGCGCGCTCCGGGTCCTGCGCTCGATGCCTTCGATCAGCGTGAAGTCGATGCGCTGCTGGCGCGCATCGCCGAACTGGTTCCGCTCGACCGGGTCCCCGGAGCGACATCCGCATGAGCAGCGTGCGCAGCATCGAGACCTTCATTGTCACCGTGCCGCGCGACACGCCCTACCTCGGCCCGCTCGGCCCGGGCGAGCGGGTCAACGAGCGCGGCTATGTCGTGCGCAAGGGCAATGGCACCATCTACCCTTCGGTGGACCGCTCGGTCGCGGTGCGCATCACCACCGATGATGGCGCAATCGGCTGGGGCGAGACCTACGGTATCTGCGCGCCGCGCGCCGTGTGCGAGATCATCAACGACCTGCTCGCGCCGGAACTGATCGGCCGCGACCCGCAGGACGTCGAACGGATATGGGATGACCTGTACGGGCTGATGCGCGTTCGTGGCAGCTTCGGCGGCTTCTATGTCGATGCGATCGCCGCCCTCGATATCGCCCTTTGGGATCTGCGCGCACGAGCCCAGGGCGTGCCTCTGTGGCAGATGCTCGGCGAGCGTCAGCGTGAGCTCGTGCCCGGCTACCTGTCGGGCCTTCCGGCGGCGACAGTTGCCGGACGCGTGCAGATGGCGCGCGAGTTCCAGCAGCAGGGGCATGACGCCTTCAAGATCCACGCCGTCGTCAGCAGCGAGGGCATCGTCGAGGAAACCGCGGCGCTGCGCGAAGCACTGGGCGACGACGCCGAACTGATGGTCGATCTGCACTGGAAGTTCGATGCTGTGCAGGCACTCGCGCTGATCGATCATCTGGCGCCGTATCGCCTGCAGTTCGTCGAGGCGCCGGTGAAACCGGAAGATGTCAGCGGTCTCGCCCGGGTTGCGCGCGAAGGCGCGATCGCCGTGGCGGCGGGCGAGGAATGGCACACCGAGTACGAGGCGAAGCTGCGCCTGGACGCCAGGGCGGTGCAGTACATCCAGCCGGAAATGGGCCACACCGGCATCACCCAGTTCCTGCGCATCGCGCGACTGGCGCAGGCCGCCGACGTGGCGATCGCGCCACACGCGACAATCGGCACCGGCATTTTCCTGGCCGCGAGCCTGAACGCGTCGACGGTCGTCAGCGGCCTGTGGCGCCACGAATGGCAGCACTCGGTGTTCGCGCGATCGCTGGAACTGCTCGACACCGACATGGACTACGTCGATCGCCACTACCGCTTGCCGACCGGCCCCGGCCTGGGCGTCACGCCCGGCCCGCGATTCTGGGATTACGCGGTCGGCGTGGCCTGAGGGACGTTGCCATCGATTGACTGGATCAGGCGCGAATGCCGCGCCTGCTTCACCGCGAGCCAGGCCAGCGCCATCGCGATCGGATGCAGCATCGCCATCAGCATGAAGGTGCGGTCGAACTGGTGACCGGCCACGAGCTTGCCCACTACTTGTGTCGACAACATGCCACCCAGGCCACTGCCGGCGCCGATGAAGCCGAACACGGTCGCGATGTAGCGGCTCGGGTACAGGTCCACCACCAGCGTGCTGATGTTGATCTGGAAAACGAGGTGGGCGAACGCCACGAGTGAGGCAATCGCGAACAGGATGGTCAACGGCGGGTGGAAGGCCGCGATCAGGCCCAGTGGCGCCAGCATCGCCGCGCCCGTCATCGCGACCAGGCGGCTGCGTACCGGCGTCATGCCGCGCTTGATCAGGCCGCTGGAGATCGCACCGCCGCCGATGCTGCCGACATCGGCCGCCAGGTACACGACCCACGCCAGTGACGCGACCGCGACCAGGGTCATGCCGCGCTGGTCGTTGAGGTATTTCGGGAACCAGAACAGGTAGAAGTACCAGACCGGATCGGCCACCGCGCGCGCCAGCACCAGCAACCACATCGAACGATCACGCAGCAGGTTGCGCCACAGCGAGCCTTCGCTTTTGATCGGTGCCGCCTGCGCGGTTGCCGGCGCCTCCCCTGCGGCGCTTTCGACGCGCGGCTTCGACGGGAAGATCCACCACCAGGCGATGATCCAGAGCAGCCCCACCGCGCCGGTGGCGATGAATGCCGATCGCCAACCGAACGCGAGCGCGATGCCGCCGATCAGCGGCGGCGCCAGGGTCGCGCCGACCATCGCGCCGGCGGTGTAGATGCCGAGCGCGAGGCCGCGCTCCTTCGGCGGGAAGTGTTCCGAGACGACCTTCGACCCGACCGTGTAGTTGCCCGGCTCGCCCAGCCCCAGCGCGAAACGCGCGGCGCCCAGTTCGCCGGCGGTGCGGACCAGGCCGGTGAACACGTTGGCGATCGACCACCAGCCGACGAACAGCGCCAGCGCCACTTTCGACCCGAGCCAGTCGGTGATTCGGCCGGCCAACAGGTAGGCGACGGTGTAGGCGAACAGGAACAGCTGCACCACGCGCGCATAGGACGGATCGTCCATGCCGAGGTCGCGCTGGATGGTCGTGGCCAGGATCGACAGCGCCTGGCGGTCGAGATAGTTGATGACAGTGGAGACAAACAGCAGGGCGAGCAGTGCCCAGCGGACGCGGGCGGATCCTTTCCAGTTCACGAGTACCGCCCGCTCCCCAAAGTATCGCTGGACGGTATTGCTAATTTAGCAACACGTCAATCCGCACCGCATCAAGGATCATCGCACCACCCCATCACCCGATCTCCCTTACCGCCTCCCGCAACGCCGCCACCAGATCGGCGGTCGCCGACTCCGGAATCCAGCCCGACATGGCGATGCCCGCATGCACGGGATCGCCCATCGGCACAGCGACGATGTGGTGGTCGCGATCGTCGGCGACGTGCACGCGCGCATAGCCATTGGCGCGGGTGACCTGCAGCGCGGCCAGCAGCGACTCGATGCCGTCCGGGAACATCGGGATCTCATGGCCCGCATAGAGCTCGCGCACTTCCTCGTCCGACAACTGCGCCAGCAGCACGATGCCGATGCCGCTGGTGGTTGCCGGCAGCAGGCCGATGCGACCCAGCCCGCGCGCGGCCTCGATCCCCGGCGGCGCATGGAACAGATAGCTGACGCTGTGATTCCACAGCACGCCCAGGGCGACGGTGTGACCAAACCGGCGCAGTTCCTCGAGCACCGGCAGCGCGCGCCGGATCAGGCCCGAGGCGAACAGGCTCTGCGCGGCCAGCACGTGCATGCCCGGGCCGGCGGTGTACTTGCGATTGGCGGTCTGTCGCGCGATGCCGAGGTAGGCCAGGGTCTTGAGCAGGCGATTGACCCGGGTCGGGTTGGCGTCGAGCTGGCGCGCCAGTTCGCGGCAACCCACCGGTTCGGGCGAAGAGGCCAGCGCCTGCAGCGTGGCGATCCCGTCGATCAGGCTCTGGTTGGGCTGCGCATTGGGCTTGGCTTTCATCCGTTCAGGGTACCGGCGAACGGCGTCGGCGGACAGATGGCTGCTATATGCGCAACGAAACCGCGCCGGAAGACGCACCGGTCCCCGGGTGCGCTTCGCTTACCCGGGCTACGTGGCTTGCGCCCAACGGAGACCGGGCAAGGAATTGCCGAAGCGTCGTCCGGTGCGGTGGGGATTGCTCCGCAGCGGGACATGGATGTCCCGCGCCCCGCATCGGACAGGATGTCCGATTAAGGGGCGGAGCAATTCCCGCCCCTGCGGACAACGCCGATCCGAAGCTGACATGCCTGCTCGAACGAGCGCGAAGAACAAGATGGATCCCGGCTTTCGCCGGGATGACGGGCGCGGGGGGCGAGATGGATCCCGGCTTTCGCCGGGATGACGGGCGCGGGGGGCAGATGGATCCCGGCTTTCGCCGGGATGACGGGCTCAGGGCGGGCAAAAAAAAGCGGCCCGAAGGCCGCCTTTTTCAGCACGCACCGGCAAGCAGCCGGCGGCAGCAGATCAACCCAGCAGGTGGGCGACGCCGGCGCGCTCTTCTTCCAGCTCGGCCAGCGTCTTGTCCATCGCCGCGCGGCTGAACTCGTCGACCGGCAGGTCGAGGATGCGGGTGTACTCGCCGTTGGCCGTGGTCACCGGCACACCGTAGAGCACGCCCTCGGGAATGCCGTAGCTGCCATCGGACGGCACGCCCATCGTCACCCACTTGCCGTTGCTGCCCAGCACCCAGTCACGGATGTGGTCGATGGCGGCGTTGGCGGCCGAAGCGGCCGACGACAGCCCGCGTGCCTCGATGATCGCCGCACCGCGCTTGGCGACCTGCGGGATGAACGCGTTGGCGTTCCACTCGGCGTCGTTGATCTTGTCCTTCAGCGACGCGCCATTGACGGTCGCGAAGCGGTAGTCGGGGTACATCGTCGGGCTGTGGTTGCCCCACACGACCAGCTTCTCGATGTCGGCCACGGCCACACCGGCCTTGCCTGCCAGCTGCGACAGCGCGCGGTTGTGGTCTAGGCGCAGCATCGCGGTGAAGTTCTTCGCCGGCAGGTCCGGCGCCGACTTCATCGCGATGTAGGCGTTGGTGTTGGCCGGGTTGCCGACCACCAGCACCTTGACGTTGCGCGAAGCAACCTTGTTCAGCGCCGCGCCCTGGGCGGTGAAGATCTTGGCGTTCTCGAGCAGCAGGTCCTTGCGCTCCATGCCCGGGCCGCGCGGACGCGCGCCGACCAGCAGGGCGATGTCGGCGTCCTTGAACGCGACCTCGGCGTCATCGGTGCCGACCATGCCGGCCAGCAGCGGGAACGCGCAGTCTTCCAGCTCCATCATCACGCCCTTGAGCGCGGCCTGGGCCTTCTCCATCGGCAGCTCGAGCATCTGCAGGATGACGGGCTGGTCCTTGCCGAGCATCTCGCCGGAAGCGATGCGGAACAGCAGCGAATAGCCGATCTGGCCGGCAGCACCGGTAACGGCAACGCGGACGGGGGTCTTCATGGGTAACTCCTGAAATGAAAAGCGGGGCGACATGCGCCCCGCAATGGATTACGAAAGCTCTGCGAAGAATTCCTGGAAACGCTGCAGGCCCGGAGCCAGCTGCGGCGTCGGGCAGGTGTAGCTGATGCGCAGCGCGCGCGGCTCGCCGAAGGCCGAACCCGGCACGCAGGCGACGCCCTTGGTTTCCAGCAGCGCATTGCAGAAGTCGACGTCGTTGCCGATCTTCGTTCCGCTCGGACCGTGGGTCTTGCCGAAGGCGACGCTGATGTCCGGGAACACGTAGAACGCACCCTGCGGACGCGGGCAGATCACGCCCGGAATCGAATCCATCACCGCCATCACCTGGTCGCGCTTGCCCTGGAACTCGGCGCACTTGGCCGTCGGCACGTCCTGCGGACCCGACAGCGCGGCAACTGCCGCGGCACTGACGATTTCCGGGATGTTGGTGATGTGGTTGGAGTTCATCGTCACGATCGACTGCGCGACCGCTTCGGGACCTGCCATGAAACCCACGCGCCAACCCGGCATGCCGTAGGTCTTGGACAGTGAGTCGATGAAGATCACGCGCTCGCGCAGTTCCGGACGGGCATGCACGAAGTTGTGGTAGCCCACGCCATCGAAAACCATGCGGTTGTAGATGTCGTCGGTGATGACCCAGGTGTCCGGGTACTTTGCGACGACGTCGGCCAGCGCATCGATCTCTTCCTTCGAATAGACCATGCCGGTCGGGTTCGACGGATTGTTGAACAGGAACACCTTCGGCTTCTTCGCCAGCGCGACATCGAGTTGCGCGGGCGTGAGCTTGTAGTCCTGCGAGGCCGGGCACGGCAGCAGGTCGATCTTCGCGTTGACGATGTCGGCGATGTCGAGATAGCTGGTCCAGTACGGCGTCGGGAAGACGATCGTGTCGCCTTCGTCGAGCAGCGCTTCGGCGAGGTTGTAGATGACGTGCTTGGCGCCGATGCCGGTGGCGATGTTGACGCGGCCGTAACCGGTCAGGCCGATCTTCGCCATGTGCTCGATGAAGGCATCGAGCATCGCGTCGGCACCGCGATTGCTGCCGTACTGGCCGCTGTCCTTGCTCAGCGCATCACGGGCTGCGGCATAGACGTGCTCGCCGGGGAGGAAGTTGGGAACACCAATCGAGAAACTGATGATGTCGCGGCCTTCGGCTTTGAGCCGCTTGGCCTTCTCGGCAACCTGCATGATCGCGCTGGGCTTGGCGCGACCGATGCGCCGGGCAAGCTGGGGCATCGCG
>DATDBK010000100.1:0-13474 GCA_036524935.1 Lysobacter sp.
CTACTCCATGCCACTGGATGAATTGCTGAGCGCACCGCCGGTCGCGCATCTTGTCCAGCACACCTGTCCGCGCGGGCGCGTGACGCCCGCCGGACGACCGCGCCTGAGGCCCGAATGAGCACGAGCATCAGCGCAGGGGAGTTGTTCGAACAACAACGTGATCGCCTCAGCCTGCGCTGGCTTGCCGGCAAGCAGGGCGACCGGCGCGTGCTCGAATCGGTCAACACCGTGGCGCGACGGCCGTCACTGGCCGGGTATCTCAACGCCATCTACCCCAACAAGGTGCAGATCCTCGGCACCGAAGAGCTGGCCTGGCTCGACGCCCTGGATTCACGCCTGCGCTGGGAGACGATCGAGAAGATCATCCAGTTCCGGCCGCTGGCGCTGGTGATCAGCAAGGACCAGGCCTGCCCGGAAGACCTGCGCATCGCCGCACAGGAAAGCCAGACGCCGCTGTGGGTGTCGCCGCGACGCGGCCACGAACTGCTCAACCACCTGCAGTACCATCTGGCGCGCACGCTGGCGCCGCGGGTGACCCTGCACGGTGTGTTCATGGAGATCTATTCGATCGGCGTGCTGATCACCGGCGAGTCAGGGTCGGGCAAGAGCGAGCTGGCGCTGGAACTGGTCACGCGCGGCCATCGCCTGGTCGCGGACGACGCGCCGGAGTTTACCCAGATCGCTCCCGACGTGCTCGACGGCACCTGCCCGGAAATGCTCCAGGACCTGCTTGAGGTGCGCGGCCTGGGCGTCCTCAACATCCGCCAGATGTTCGGCGACACCGCCGTGAAGAACAACAAGTACCTGCGCCTGATCGTGCACCTGGCCAAGCCGATGACCGAGCCCAAGCCGATGGGCATGGAGCGCCTCACCGGCGACAGCGGCGTGCGTCGCGTGCTCGACCTGGATGTACCGATGATCACCCTGCCCGTCATGCCCGGCCGCAACCTGGCCGTGCTGACCGAAGCCGCGACCCGCCTGCACAGCCTGCGCATGAAGGGGCTCGACCCGGCCGCCGCGTTCATTGCCCGCCACAGCAACTTCCTCGAACGCGGCGATTCGTGACGCCGCTCGCCGCCCTCGCCAAGACCCGACGCCCATGAGCGAAACCCCTACCTCGTCACTCGTAATCGTCAGTGGCATGTCCGGCTCGGGCAAGTCGGTGGCGCTGAAAACCTTCGAGGACCTGGGCTATTTCTGCGTCGACAACCTGCCGGCCGATCTGCTGCCGCAGTTTGTCGCCAGCGTGCAGCAGGCTGACGATGGCGCGCCTGCCAAGCTCGCCGTCAGCATCGACGTGCGCAACCGCCACAGCGACCTGAGCAACATCCCCGAGTGGTTGTCGGCGGTCGGCGCGCTCGGGCTGGATCCGAAGCTGGTGTTCTTCGACGCCAGCGATGCAACGGTGCTCAAGCGCTATGCCGATACCCGTCGCCGCCATCCGCTGAGTCACCTCGGCCTGTCGCTGGCCGACGCCATCTCGCTCGAACGACAGGTGCTCAAGCCGCTGCGCCAGATCGCCGACGCGGTCGTCGACACCAGCGACCTCAACGTCCACCAGTTGCGTCGCCAGGTCATCACCGAGTTCGGCATTGGCGGCGACACCGGCATGTCGTTGCTGTTCGAGTCCTTCGCCTACCGGCGCGGCGTTCCGGCCGATGCGGACTTCGTGTTCGATGCGCGCGCACTGCCCAATCCGCATTGGGACCCGGTATTGCGCCCGCTGTCCGGCCGCGATGCCGCGATCCGCGACTACCTCGAAGCGCAGACGGACGTGAACCTGTTCGCCACGCAGATCAGCCAGTTTCTCGACACCTGGTTGCCACGACTGCATGTCGACAGCACGCGCAGTTACGCCACCATCGCGTTCGGTTGCACTGGCGGCCGTCATCGCTCCGTGTATCTGGCAGAGCGCCTGGCCGAGCATGCGCGCCAGCAGGGCTGGGAAGAAGTCGCGGTGCACCACCGCGAACTCGACTGACGCAGCAGCGATTGCGTCGCGGTTGCATGGACGGCGCGACGGATCACGATCGTCGCGAGGCCGCTCTCGCAGCGTCCGGGGCCGGGGCGGTGAACCTCTCCTGACTTCGTGCCGCAACGCGGCTCGGTATCACAAAATTTTTGCATGTTGCTTGCATTGGCCTTGCGCCGATGCGGTTACGGTTGGGTTGCGCTGCGACGTGCGCGACTTCACCACGGAGATTCCCATGCGAATCGGTAACCACCCATCGATGCTGGCGTCGTCGTTATTGATGCTCGCGCTTGCCGCACCGGCGGCGCTGGCCCAGCGCACCGAACCGCCGCCGTCCTCGCCGCCGTCGAGCAGCACGCCCGACCACACGCCAAAGAGATTGAGCTTCGGCGACATGGACGTGAATGCGGATGGCAAGGTGAGCAAGGACGAAGCCGCCGTCGACGCCAGGCTGACGAGCCAGTTCGCGAAGGCCGATCGCGATGGCGATGGCCAACTGTCGGAAACCGAGTACGCCGCCAGCCAATCGCCTGGCAACCAGTACTGATCCGCGCGTGATCCACGCCCTCTAGCTGCACGCCCTCTAGCTGCACGCCCACTAGATGCACACCCTGGATCCACACCCTCGAGATGCAATGGAGACCCTCATCATGAGATCGAACCTGTCCCATCCGATGATCGGCGCCCTCGCGCTGGTGCTGACATCCGCAGCACTGGCCATGAGTGGTTGCCAGAAGACCGAGACCACCACCCCGATGCCTGCCGAGACAGCTCCGCCGGAGACACCGCCGCCCGAGACGCCGACACCTGCCGATACGACGACGCCACCAAGCACGGCTCCGGAAGCCGCGCCGACGCCACCTCCGGCGGAAGGCGCCGAGACGCCGCCGAAGGACGACACCACCCCGCCGTCGCGCTGATCGCTGCCCCCTGTCGTGCGACGGCCCCACGCGATCGCCCGCAGTGGCGATCGCCAACCGCGGCCCGCAGCAATGCGGGCCGCTTCCTTGCGCAATGGCGCCCTGCCCGTTCCGCGCCAACGGCGCCCTTGCAGGGACTGACACAGCCCGGATCGCCACGCGTCGCCTTTTTTGCCGCCCATGGCCTCCGCGCTTCCGGCCCGTCACCCGGCTCTGCTAATTTGGCGGCATGGCCGTCGGCATCCTCCTGATCACCCATGAAGGCATAGGCAACGCGCTGATCGCGGTGGCCGGGCGCCTGTTGCGCCCGCTTCCCCTGCGAACCGAGGCGCTGGAGGTCCCCTTCGACGGCGACCCCGATGCGCTCCTGCCATTGGCGAGCGCGGCACTGCGCCGGGTCGACGGCGGCGAAGGAGTGCTAGTGCTCACCGACCTGTACGGCGCGACGCCGAGCAACCTGGCCGCGAAGGTCGCCCGTCTGGGCACGCCGGTCCGACGCGTCTCGGCGGTGAGCCTGCCGATGCTGTTGCGGGTAATGAACTACGCCGACCTGACCCTCGACGAGCTGCCGGCCGTGGCAGCCGCCGGTGCCCGCAACGGCGTGATCGTGGACGAGGCCTGAGCTCGATGAGGACCAGGTCAATGAGACTGAAGTGGACCAGGCATGAGTAAAGAGGCATGAGAGTGCGCAGGGAGCGGAACGAAATGGAATGGCTTGCGCAGCACAAGCGTGACCTGGCCCGGCGGGATTGCAGCGGGCGCATGACTGCACAGAGGAATCGGCGATGATCGAACACGAACTGACCGTCTCCAATCGCCTCGGCCTGCATGCGCGCGCGACCGCCAAACTCGTGCAGGCGCTCTCGGGGTTCCGCAGCAGCGCCACGCTCACCGCCAAGGGCCGCGAGGTCAACGCCAAGAGCATCATGGGGGTGATGCTGCTGGCCGCCGGACAGGGGACGCAGGTCAAGTTGCGGGTCGAGGGCGAGGACGAGGCCAGTGCGGCCGAGGCCGTCATTTCACTGTTCGAGCGCCGCTTCGACGAAGATAGCTGACGGACACATCGCACCACCCGGAGAAAAGGAATGAGGCAGCAGTTCAACGGACACGGTGCATCGCGCGGAAGCGCCCTCGGCCGCGCCCGTGTCCGCCTGCCGCACGTGCTCGAGGTCCTCGAGGAGCACATTCCGGCCAAGGCGGTCGAAGCCGAAGTCGCGCGCCTGCACGCCGCCATCGCCACCGTCCGCGGCGAGATGTTCGCGCTGCGCGAACGCCTGCATGGCGCGCTGGCGCACGAGGTCGGCGAGTTCCTCGACCTGCACAGCCTGCTGCTCGACGACCCGGAACTGCTGCACGGCCTCGACGAGCTCATCCGCACTGGCCGCTACTCCGCCGACTACGCGCTGCGCCTGCAGCGTGACCGCATCGCATCGGTCTTCCAGACGATGGACGATGCCTACTTCCGCAGCCGCGTCGACGATATCGACCAGGTCATCGGCCGCGTCCATGCGGCCCTGCACCGCCACGACTCCGGCATCTCCGGTGTCGCCGGCGAGATCCTGGTCACCGACAACGTCGCCCCGTCCGAGCTGGTGCAGCTGCAGGCACAAGGGGTGATGGCGATCGTCACCACCAGCGGCAGCGTGCTCTCGCACAGCGCGATCCTGGCCCGCAGCCTGCACCTGCCGTATGTGGTCGGCGCGGCGCAGGCGATGCAGAGGATCAACGACGGCGACGTGCTTGCCGTCGACGGTGCCAGCGGCCGCGTGGTGCTGGAGCCCGATGCCGACGACCTGCGCTCGCACCGCGGACGCGTGCGCGAGCTTGCCCGCGAACGCAAGCAGCTGCATCGCCTGCGGCGCGAGCCGACCCGCACCACCGACGGCGTCGACATCCGGCTGTTCGCCAATGCCGAATCACGCGACGACGTTGCCGAGGCGCATGCGCTGGGCGCCGCCGGCGTCGGCCTGTATCGCACCGAGTTCCTGTTCCTGCAGCGCAACGAAGTGCCGGACGAGGACGAGCAGTTCCGCGTCTACCGCGATGTCGTGCTCGGCATGACCGGCCGCATGGTCACCTTCCGCACCCTCGACCTGGGCGCCGACAAGGCCGACCGCACCGGGCTTGCCCTGCGCGATGAACCCAACCCGGCACTGGGGCTGCGCGGCGTGCGCCTGTCACTGGCGCGTTCGGGCCTGCTCGAGTCGCAGTTGCGCGCCCTGGTGCGCGCGTCCGGCTACGGACCGCTGCGGATACTGCTGCCGATGGTCAGCTGCCGCGAGGAAGTGCGCTCGGTACGCAGCGTGCTCAAGCGCGTCACCACCGAACTGCGCGAGGAAGGCCACGCGGTCGCCGACCAGGTGGCGCTGGGCGCGATGATCGAAGTGCCGGCAGCCGCCATCGCCCTGCCGACATTCATCGGCGCCGTCGACTTCCTGTCGATCGGCACCAACGACCTGGTCCAGTACCTGCTCGCCGCCGACCGCAACAACGAAGCACTGTCGGACCTCTACACCCCGCTGCATCCGGCCGTGATCCGGCTGGTCCGCGATGTGATCCGCCGCGGCGAGGCACGCGGCAAACCGGTCGCGGTGTGCGGCGAAATGGCCGGCGATCCGCACTTCGCGCCGATGCTGCTGGCGCTGGGCCTGACGGAGTTCAGCCTGCACCCGGCGACGCTGCTGGAATTGCGCCGCACCATCCGCCATTGCGACCTGGGGCAGTTGAAGGCGAACGCGCCGGCGCTGCTGCGCGCGCGCGACCGTTCGGCCATCGAGGAATGGATCCACGCCAACGCGCCGTCGCACCACGGCTGACGAGACCGGCGGGCTGGGCTTTATCTCCCCCAGAGGCGATAATGCGCGCCATGAACGCCTAGCCCTGTCGCGCCATCGTGGTGCGATGCGCCACCGGAAGCCCCGCATGGCCGAAGCCGTCCGCCACGACAAGACCGCACGACAGCTGCGCCTGCTTTCCGATGCGCTCGACAGCGGTCGTCTGGGTCCGGTGCGGCGGCTGGTCAACACGCTCTCCCCGGCCGAGATCGGCAACCTGCTCGAATCGCTGCCGCCGGCCAAGCGCACGATCGTGTGGGGCCTGGTCGATGCCGAGGACGACGGCGAGGTGCTGGTCCACGTCGGCGATGAAGTGCGCGAGAGCCTGCTGGCGGAGATGGACCCGGACGAGATCATCGCCGCGGCCGCCGACCTCGACATCGACGACCTTGCCGACCTGGTCGAGGACCTCCCGGATACCGTCATCGACGAAGTCCTCAAGTCGATGGACCGCGAGAACCGCGAGCGGCTCGAGCAGGTCCTGTCGTACCCGGAGGACACCGCCGGCCGCCTGATGAACCCGGACGTGGTGACGGTGCGCACCGACACCACCGTCGACGTCGTGCTGCGCTACCTGCGCCTGCGCGGCGAGCTGCCCGAGCATACCGATCACCTGTACGTGGTCAGCCGTCGCCACCAGTACCTGGGCCGGCTCGCCCTCGCGGCGCTGCTGACGCATGAGCCGGGCACGCCGATCAACAAGCTGATCGATGACGAGCAGGCGGCGATCGACGTCGAGGAATCGGCGAACGAAGTCGCCCGCAAGTTCTCCGACCATGACTGGCTCAGTGCGCCGGTGGTGGACGACAACAACATCCTGCTCGGCCGCATCACCATCGATGACGTGGTCGACATCATCCGCAACCAGGCCGAGCACCAGGCCCTGAGCGCGGCCGGCCTGGACGAGGACGAAGATCTCTTCAGCCCGGTCTGGCGCGCCATGCGCCGGCGCCTGATCTGGCTGTCGATCAACCTCGGCACGGCGTTCCTGGCGGCGAGCGTGGTCGGCGAGTTCGCCGACACGATCGACAGGCTGGTGGCGCTGGCGGTGCTGATGCCGATCGTCGCCGGCATGGGCGGCAACGCCGGCACGCAGGTGCTGGCGCTGATGGTGCGCGGCCTCGCCCTGGGCCAGGTCGGCGCGGCCAACGTGCGCACGCTGCTGTGGAAGGAAGCGCGCGTGGCCCTGCTCAACGGCCTGGTGCTCGGCGCCCTGCTCGCGCTGATCGTGCTGCTGTGGTTCCACAGCGTCGGCCTGTCGCTGGTGATCGGCGTGGCGCTGACGCTCAACCTGCTGTTCGCGGCGGTGGCCGGCGTGCTGGTGCCGGTGACGCTCAAGCGCGTGGGTTTCGATCCGGCGCTGGCCAGCGGCATCTTCCTGACCACCGTGACCGATGTCATGGGCTTCTTCACCTTCCTCGGCCTGGCGACGCTGGTCCTGCTGCGCTAGGGTTCGCGGCGTCCCTGGGCTGACCTGCTGAGGCTTGCCGATGTCGAACGTCTTTCGCTCGGTCGCGATGGTGGTCCTCGCAGGCTTGTGTGCGGCCTGCGCGCACCGGCCACCGCAGGATGACAGCGGCCGCTTCGTCGAACGCGAACTGCAGTTCGAAGGTGCCACGCACCGCTTCCAGGTGTTCGTTCCCTCGGCGCGGGCCGGCGGCCGCCACCCGCCGGTGATCCTGTTCCTGCATGGCACCGGCGAGCGCGGCAACGACAACCAGCGCCAGGTCGCGGTCGGCCTTGGCCCGCACCTGCGCAGGCACCTCGTCGATTTCCCCGCGATCGTCGTGTTCCCGCAATCGCCCGAGGGCGAGTCATGGGACGGCGCCAATGCGCGCATGGCACTGGCCGCGCTCGATGCGAGCGTGCACGAGTTCGATGGCGACGAACGGCGCATCGTGCTGACCGGGATCTCGCGCGGCGGCTACGGCGTGTACGAGCTGGCGCTGATGGAACCGCTGCGATTCGCCGCGCTGGTGCCGGTGTGCGGTGGCATCACGCAATCGCCGGGCGTTCCCGAGCGCCTGCAGGTCGAAGGCGTGGCGCAGGCACCAGACCCGTTCGCGGCGGCAGCGCAGAGACTGCAGCACCTGCCGATGTGGCTGTTCCATGGCGCCAACGACACTGCGGTCACACCAGACCAGTCACGGCACATGGCCGAGGCGTTGCGGCGGATTGGTGCCAATGTCCGCTACAGCGAGCTGGCCGGCGTGGGGCATGACGCATGGGATCGGGCGTATGCGACGCCGGAGCTGTGGCAGTGGGCGTTCGCACAGCGCCGATGAAGGCGGCGGCGAACTAGCCCCGCAGCAGCGCTTCCAGCACCGCCATCCGCACCGCCACGCCGTTGCTGACCTGGCGGAGGATCAGCGACTGCGGACCATCTGCAACCTCGTCGGTGATTTCCACGCCGCGGTTGATCGGCCCAGGATGCATCACCACCGCATCGGCTGCGGCCCGCTTGAGACGAGTACGGGTCAGGCCGAAATCGCGGTGATAGTCGTCGAGCGAGGCGATCAGTCCTTCTTCCATCCGTTCGCGTTGCAGGCGCAGCATCATCACAGCATCGACGCCGTCGAGCGCGGCATCGAAGTCATTCGACACCGCGCAACCCTGCAGCGTGCCGTCGTCAGGCAGCAGCGACGCCGGGCCGCAGACGCGGATCTCGCCGGTGCCAAGGGCGCGTAGCGCCTGCAGGTCGGAGCGGGCGACGCGCGAATGCCTGACGTCGCCGACGATCAGCACTTTCAGCTTCGAGAAGTCGGCGCCCCTGGCCTGGCGCAGGGTGAGCATGTCGAGCAGGCCCTGGGTCGGATGGGCGCTGCGGCCATCACCGGCGTTGACCAGCACGGTGCCGTCGTTGACGTGCGTCGACAGGCCCGCGACCGCGCCGTCGTCCTGGTGACGCACGACGAAGCCGCGCACGCCCATCGCCTCGAGGTTCTTCAGCGTGTCGAGCGCCGTCTCGCCCTTGCGCGTCGACGACGTCGACGCATCGAAGTTGAGCACGTCCGCGCCAAGGCGCTGCGCGGCCAGGGTGAAGCTCATGCGAGTGCGCGTGGAGGGCTCGAAGAACAGTGTGCACACGGCGATGCCGTCGAGCGCGCGGCGGTCGTAGTGGCCCTCGGCGAATGCCTGCGCACGCACGAGCAACGCATCGAGCGTGCCGCGTTCGAGGTCGTGCAGGGTCAGCAGGTGGCGCGGCAGGTGCGTGTGCGGTGCGTTCATGGGTCGCTGCGGTGGTATCCGTCGGGCCGGGCGGCCCGCCGGTTCAAGTGGGATGGGGCAGTTCGGAAAGGTTGGTCGCATCGTCGGGCGCGGCCAGCCAGCGTTCGATGATCACCGCTGCGGCGACGGCATCGAGCGCCTCGGCATCGCGCCGGCGCTTGCGCCCTTCAGCGCGGTCGGATGCGAAACGCTGCGCGGCCTCGATCGAACTCATGCGCTCGTCGACCAGCACCACCGGCAAGCCGAATCGTGCGTGAAGCTCGCGGGCGAAGGCATGGGCACGAATGCGGATCGGCTGATCGCCACCGTCCAGGCTCATCGGATCGCCGACGATCAGTCCATCGGGACGCCATTCGTTGCGCAGCCGGTCGATCGCGGCCCAGTCCGGGCCGTGGCCATGCACGTCGATCACCGCCAGGGCCCGTGCGCCGTGACCGAACGCGCTGGCAACGGCGACGCCGATCCTGCGGGCGCCGACATCGAAGCCGAGCACGGTACCGTCGCGCCGGATCGGAGACGCCTTGTCCGCCGCGTCCGCCATCAGGCGTGCCCGGCGTAGTCGGCCAGATAGGCGAAATCGACGCCGATGCGTCCGGCGGCTGCCTGCCAGCGCGCATCCAGCGGCACCTTGAACAGCAGCTCGGCGTCGGCCGGGGCGGTCAGCCAATCGTTCTCGGTGAGTTCCTGCTCGAGCTGGCCCGAGCCCCACCCGGCGCAGCCGAGCGCGACGATGGCGTTGTCCGGGCCGTCGCCGCGCGCCATCGCCTCGAGGATGTCGCGCGAGGTGGTCAGGAACAGGCGCTCGGTGATCGCCAGGGTCGAGTCCCACTGCGAACCGCCATCGTGCAGGACGAAGCCGCGCTCGGGGTGGACCGGGCCGCCGGCAAGGACGATCTGCGAACGCAGCGAATCATCGCCGCCTTCCAGACCCATCTGGCCGAAGACCTCGCCCAGCGTGTACTCGGACGGACGATTGACGACCAGGCCCATGGCGCCATCGGAATCGTGCTGGCAGATCAGGGCGACACTGCGTGCGAAGTTGGAATCCGCCAGGGCGGGCAACGCGATCAGCAGCTGATTGGCGAGTGGCGTGGGAGTCACTGACATGGCCAACATTCTAGCCCGCGTTGCGCGATGCGTGCCGTACCTGCACGGGCGTAGGATGTCGATTCCCTGTCCTCGCCGTGCCGCCGCCATGACAGCATCACACCCGACCGCTTCCCTGCTGCAGCCCGCCCGCCTTCGTCGCCTCGCCGCGGCCTGCCTCACCGGTCTCGCCTGCGCCTTGGCCATCAGCGCCTGCCAGCCGCAAGCCCCGCAGGAGCCGGCCAAGCCGGCGGCCCAGGCACCCGCGACTGCGTCCGGTTACGCGGCGGCCCACGCCGGTGACTACGCCGTGGTGCCGCTGAAGGCCGACCTGTCTGCTTTCGACGATGCCGGAAAGCAGATGATCGCCAAGCTCGTGCAGGCCAGCGAGGTGATGAACGACCTCTACTGGAAGCAGTCCTGGGAGGGTGACCGCGCCGCCCTGCTCGCACGCGCGCCCGACGCGGCCACGCGCGAACTGGCCGAGATCAACTTCGGCCCGTGGGACCGCCTCAACGAAGACACGCCGGTCATCGATGGCGTCGGGCCGCGCCCGCCGGGCGGACCGTTCTATCCGGCAGACATGACCAAAGCCGAGTTCGAGGCGGCGGCGTTGCCCGACAAGACCTCCAACTACACCCTGCTTCGCCGCGACAACGGCAAGCTGGTCAGCGTGCCGTACCACCAGGCCTACAAGGCCGAGCTCGAGCGCGCGGCGACACTGCTGCGCGAAGCGGCGGCGCTGAGCGCGGACAAGAGCTTCGCCGACTACCTGACCATGCGTGCGAAGGCCCTGCTCGACGACGACTTCAGGCCCAGCGACATGGCCTGGATGGACATGAAGACCAACCCGGTCGACATCGTCATCGGCCCGATCGAAACCTACGAAGACCAGCTCTTCGGCTACAAGGCCGCGTACGAGGGACTGGTACTGGTGAAGGACGTCGAATGGAGCGGCAAGCTCGCCCGCTTCGCCAGCTTCCTGCCGGCGCTGCAGAAGGGCCTGCCGGTGGAGGCAAAGTACAAGGCCGAGGTGCCGGGCTCTGCGGCCGACCTCAACGCCTACCAGGTCGTCTATTACGGCGGCAACGCCAATGTCGGCGCCAAGACCATCGCCATCAACCTGCCCAACGACGAGGAAGTGCAGCTGGCCAAGGGCACGCGGCGATTGCAGCTGGAGAACGTGATGAAGGCGAAGTTCGACGCCATCCTCGTCCCGATCGCGCAGCAGCTGATTGCCCCGGACCAGCTCAAGCACGTGACCTTCGATGCGTTCTTCGAGAACGTGATGTTCCATGAAGTCGCGCACGGCCTGGGCATCAAGAAGACCCTCGACGGCAAGGGCACGGTCGACGAAGCGCTGAAGGAATACTCGTCCAGCTTCGAGGAAGGCAAGGCCGACATCCTCGGCCTGTACATGATTGATGCGCTCAGCCGCCAGGGCGAGCTGGAGGAGAGCAAGCTGATGGATGGCTACGTGACCTTCCTCGCCGGCATCCTGCGCTCGGTCCGGTTCGGCGCCAGCGACGCGCACGGCAAGGCCAACATGGTGCGTTTCAACTACTTTGCCGAGCAGGGTGCGTTCAGCCGTGACGCCGACGGCCGCTACCGCGTCGACTTCGAGAAGATGCGTGCCGCCATGAACTCACTCAGCGCCAAGCTGCTCAAGGTGCAGGGCGACGGTGACTACGCCGAGGCCAAGCGCATGACCGAGACGCTGGGGATCATCAAGCCGGAGCTGGCCGCCGACCTGGCCCGGCTCAAGGACGCGAAGATCCCGGTGGATATCCGCTTCGAGCAGGGTCTGGCAGTGTTGGGGCTGGAGCAGCATGCCGCCGACAAGCCCTCGGCGGACAAGCCGGCCGTGGACAAGCCGGCTGCGGACACGCCGGCCTCGGGCAAGCCGGCCTCGGGCAAGCCGTAAGCGCGCATGTCCGGTTACTGCGACTATGCCCCCGGTCATCCGCTGCATGGCCCTTATCACGACCGCGAGTACGGCTTCCCGCAGCGCGAGGACGCCGTTCTGTTCGAGCGGCTGGTGCTGGAGATCAACCAGGCCGGGCTGAGCTGGGAAACGATGCTGCGCAAGCGCGAAGGTTTCCACGGCGCGTACGACGGCTTCGACGTCGACAAGGTTGCGGCCTATGGCGAAGCCGACCGCGCGCGGCTGCTCAACGATGCCGGCATCATCCGCAACCGCCTCAAGGTCGATGCGGCGATCCACAACGCCCAGGTCATCCAGGGCCTGCGTGAGTCGCACGGCAGCTTCGCGCAGTGGCTGGATGCGAACATGCACGTTGATGGCAACCGTCGCGACAAGGCCGCATGGGTCAAGTTGTTCAAGAAGACGTTCCGCTTCACCGGCGGCGAGATCACCGGCGAGTTCCTGATGAGCCTGGGTTACCTGCCGGGCGCACACCGCGACAGCTGCCCGGTGCAGGCGCGCATCATCAAGCTCAAGCCGCCGCTGGATCCGCCGTGGCGGCGGAAGGATTGAGGGATTGCGGGACGACGCAACGGGCCCCGGGTGCGCTTCGCTTACCCGGGCTACGCAGGACGTTGAGCGTCGGCCGACGGGCCGGGGATAGCGGAGCAGCTTGAGTAGCCCGGGTAAGCGCAGCGCGCCCGGGGTCGCCGACGCAACGGGGTCCCGGGTGCGCTTCGCTTACCCGGGCTACGCAACAAAAAAAGCCGGGCGGATGCCCGGCTTTTTCGTTTACGCAGGTTGGCGCGGCGATCAGCGGATTTCCGCGACCTCGACGCCGTCCATGCCTGCCGCCAGCGTCTTGGCGTCGCCGCCCTGGGCGAGCTTGATGCGCAGGCGCACCTCGTTCTGCGAGTCGGCGTAACGCAGGGCGTCCTCGTAGCTGATCTCGCCGGCCTGGTACAGCTCGAACAGGCTCTGGTCGAAGGTCTTCATGCCCAGCTGCACGGACTCCTTCATCACTTCCTTGATCTTGTGGATCTCGCCGTCTCGGATGTAGTCCTGCACCAGCGGCGTGCCGAGCAGGATCTCCATCGCCACCCGACGACCCTTGCCGTCCGGGGTCGGGATCAGCTGCTGCGCGACCACGCCCTTGAGGTTCAGCGAAAGGTCCATCAGCAGCTGTTGGCGGCGGTCTTCCGGGAAGAAGTTGATGATGCGGTCCATCGCCTGGTTGGCGTTGTTGGCGTGCAGCGTGCACAGCACCAGATGGCCGGTTTCGGCGAAGGCGATCGCGTGGTCCATGCCCTCGCGGGTACGCACCTCGCCGATCATGATCACGTCCGGCGCCTGGCGCAGGGTGTTCTTAAGCGCCGCGTCCCAGCTGTCGGTGTCGATGCCGACTTCGCGCTGGGTGATGATGCAGCCCTCGTGCTTGTGCACGAACTCGATCGGGTCCTCGATGGTGATGATGTGGCCGGTCGAGTTGAGGTTGCGGTAGCCGATCATG
>DATDBK010000101.1:0-9215 GCA_036524935.1 Lysobacter sp.
GCGCTGGGAGAAGGGCCCGGCTGGGCTATCCTATCGACCTGATTAACACGGCCGAGGGCCGGAGGTTGGCGTGCTGGAACTGGTCAAGGCCGGCGGTTGGCCGATGATTCCCCTGTTGTTGCTGTCGGTACTGGCCCTGACGCTGATCGTCGAGCGCGCCTGGTCGCTGCGTCGCAGCGCGGTGCTGCCGCCCAACCTGGGCAAGGAAGTGCGGACCTGGGCGGGCAGCGGCAAGCTCGACCCGGCGCATATCGAATCGCTGCGCAAGACCTCGCCGCTGGGCGAGCTGCTGGCCGCGGCCCTGGATGTCCGGCATCGCCCGCGCGACCAGATCCGCGAGCGCATCGAGGACGTTGGCCGCCATCTGATCCACAAGATGGAGCGCTACCTCAACACCCTCGGCACGATCGCCGCGGCCGGCCCGCTGCTGGGCCTGTTCGGCACCGTCGTCGGCATGATCCAGATGTTCCTGGGCATCCTCGACCACGGCATCGGCGACGTGAACCAGCTCGCCGGTGGCATCGGCAAGGCCCTGGTCTGCACCGCCGCCGGCATGATCGTGGCGATCCCTGCGCTGATCGCGCACCGTTGGTTCCGAGGTCGCATCGGCGAGTACATCGTGTCGATGGAGCACGAGGCCATCGCCTTGATGGACACGCTCGATACGCGCCCGGCCAGCGCCGTACGCACGCCTCAGGCCGCCTGAGGCGCACGACACGATGCGTATTCGCGACCACCGCGCCTTCGAGGACGGGCTGGAGATCAATCTTGTCCCGTTGATCGACGTGATCCTGGTGCTGATCATCTTCTTCGTCGTCACCGCGACCTTCGACGCGCGTTCGGTGCTGAAGCTGGAGCTGCCGCGCGCCAACGGCGAGCCGGCCAGCGACCCGGCCAAGGCACTCATCGTGCTGGTCAACGCTGACGGCCGCTACTTCGTCGACGACCGCGAAGTGCTGCGTAGCGATGTCGAGTCGCTCAAGGCCACCATCGCCGAAGTCGCCGGCAACGACCGCGACCGCCCGGTGATGCTGCGCGCCGACGCACGTACGCCGTACCAGGCGGTCGTCACCGTCTATGACGCGCTCGGGCAACTGGGCTTCCGCAAGGTCATGAACGCAACCGCGCCGCAAACGCGGGAGGGTGCGGGGGCGGGGCCGGACAACAAGCGTGGATCCGCCGCGGGGGCGGGCAAGTGAGCGACGCCCCGTCGCCCTGGACGACCTACCGCCGCCTGACGGACTTCGTATCGCCTTACCGCACCGTGCTGCTGGTGGCGCTGATGGGCATGCTCGTCGAAGCCGCCGCCGCCGGTGCCTTCACCTGGCTGATGAAGCCGGTGGTCGATCAGACCTTCATCAACAACAACCGCAAGCTGAGCCTGCTGTTGCCGCTGGCGATCGTCGGCATCTTCGTTGCACGCGGCATCGCCGGCTACATCACCGACACCTTCATGGCCCGCGCCGGCCGCAGCATCGCCCGCGATTTGCGCGTGATGGTGCTGGGCAAATACATGCGCCTGCCGGGGCTGCGCTTCGACACCGAACCGGTGGGGTCGATGCTGACGCGCCTGGGTTCGGACAGCGACCAGGTCGCGCAGGCCGCCGTCGACGCTGCCAAGGTGATGCTGCAGCAGTCGCTGCAGGTCGTGGCGATGATGGCCGTGATGCTCTATTACAGCTGGCGCGTGACCCTGGCGATCCTGCTGCTCGGCCCGATTCTGGCGTGGACGATGGACACCGTCGGCCGCCGCTACCGCCGCATTGGCCACCGCATCCAGGAAAGCGGCGCGCAGCTGTTGCAGTCGGCCGACCAGGCGCTGTCGAACCACCAGGAAGTAAAGGTCTACGGCGCGCAGGCGGCCGAGCTCGAGCGCTATACCGGCCAGGCCAACCACCACCTTCGCCTGAGCCTCAAGGTCGAATCCACCCGCAGCATTTCCTCTGCAGTCGTGCAGCTGATGGGCGCTGTGGGGTTGGCGCTGCTGCTGTTCTTCGCCGGTCGCGAAGCCGCCCAAGGCCGCCTCAGCGCCGGCGATTTCGTCAGCCTGATGACTTCGATGCTGGCGGTGATCCCGGCGCTGAAGCAGTTGACCAACGTACAGGGCATGTTGCAGCGCGGCGTCTCTTCGGCCGAACGGCTGTTCGACGTAATCGACACGCCAGACGAGATCGACACCGGCAGGCGCCCGCTCGAACGCGCACAGGGCCTGCTCGAATTCCGCGACGTCACCGCGCGTTATCCGGGCCAGGCACAGCCGGCGCTGACCGACATCAGTTTCGTCGCCCGTCCCGGCACGGTCACCGCCATCGTTGGCCGCTCCGGCAGCGGCAAGTCGACGCTGATCAAGCTGATCCCGCGGTTTTACGACATCGAGGCCGGGCAGATCCTGCTCGATGGCCATCCGCTGCAGGAATACCAGCTGCAGGACCTGCGCAGGCAGATCGCGCTGGTTGGCCAGCAGGTGATGCTGTTCGACGGCACCGTCGCGGCCAACGTCGCCTACGGTGAATTGCAGCATGCCGGTGAGCCGGCACTGGACCAGGCGGTGCGCGGGGCCAACGCGATGGAGTTCGTCGAGCGCCTGCCGCAGGGCATCCACACCGAGATCGGTGCCAAGGGCGGACGCCTTTCCGGCGGCCAGCGCCAGCGCCTGGCGATCGCCCGCGCGATGCTCAAGGACGCACCGATCCTGATCCTCGACGAGGCCACCGCCGCGCTCGACACCGAGTCGGAACGACTCGTGCAGGGCGCACTCGACCACCTGATGCCCAACCGCACCACGCTGGTGATTGCCCATCGCCTGTCGACGATCGAACATGCCGACCAGGTTCTGGTGCTCGACCAGGGGCGCATCGTCGAGCGTGGCACGCACGGCGAGTTGCTGGCACACGGCGGGCTCTACGCCCACCTCCACCGCATGCAGTTCCGCGAGGCTGAATGAGTAAACGGTCGTCGCAAACCCCTGCATTCTGGTACGACGACGTGCGCGTGCCGCTCGGTGCGCGCCTGCTTTCGGCGGTCTACGGTTTACTCAGCGGGCTGCGCCGCAGCCTTTACCACAAGGGTTGGCTGAAGCGCCTGCATCCTGGCGTGCCGGTGATCGTGGTCGGCAACATCACCGCCGGTGGCGCTGGCAAGACACCACTGACCATCGCACTGGTCGAGCGTTTGCGCGCCGAAGGCTGGAGCCCGGGCGTGGCCAGTCGCGGCTACGGCCGCGATGACGCCAGCGCGGCGATGTGGGTGGATTTCCGCAGCTCCGCAGATGCCGCCGGCGACGAACCGGTGCTGATCGCGCAGCGCACCGGCGTGCGCATACGCGTCGATCGCGACCGCGCCGCGGCCGCCAGGGCGCTGGCCGAGGACGGCTGCGACCTGGTGATCTGCGACGACGGCCTGCAGCACTACAAGCTGGCGCGCGATATCGAAATCGAGGTCGTGGACGGCCGCCGCCGCTATGGCAACGGCCAGCTGATCCCGGCCGGCCCACTGCGCGAACTTCCCGAGCGCGTCGCACGCTGCGACTTCCGAGTGGTCAACGTCGGCGCCGGCGGCGCCGGCAATGGCGACACCGGATTTGGCGAATGGCCGATGCGCCTGCTCGCCGACCAGACCCAGCCGATGCTGGGCGGGCGGCCGCGCAAGCTGAGCTCGTTCTCCGGCCAGCGCGTGCATGCGGTGGCCGGCATCGGCGACCCCGAGCGCTTCTTCTCGATGCTGCGCGGCTTCGGGATCGCCGTTGTTCCGCACGCATTCGCCGACCACCACCGTTACAGCGCCGAGGACTTCGAGTTCGGCAGCCGCGAATTGCCGGTGTTGATGACCGAGAAGGATGCGGTGAAGTGCACCGTGTTCGCTGACGATCGCCACTTCAGCGTGCCGGTGCGCGCGGAGTTGCCGGAAGCGTTCTGGGTCTCGCTGCTGGACCGCCTGGCGAGCAAGGCACGCCCGTACCGCCAGGGCGCTGGTACGAGCGAAGGAAAGAACCCATGAGTGCCTCCGATTTCATTGTTGCCATTCCGGCCCGCTACGCCGCCAGTCGCCTGCCCGGGAAGCCGCTGCGCATGCTGGCCGGCGAGCCGCTGGTGCTGCACGTCGCGCGCCGCGCACTGGCCGCCGGCGCGCAGGAAGTCTGGGTCGCCGCCGACGACGAGCGCATTGCCGCCGCCCTCGAAGGCTGCGGCGTGCGCGTGGCGATGACGTCGCGCGATCACGCCTCCGGCACTGATCGCTTGGCAGAGTGCGCGCGCATTGCCGGCTGGAGCGACGACACCGTCGTCGTCAATCTGCAAGGCGATGAGCCGTTCGCCCCTGCGGCGGGCATCCGAGCCGTCGCTGCGCTGATGCACGTGGGCGACACCGAGATGGCGACGCTGGCGGCGCCGGTGAGCGACGTCGAGACACTGCTCGACCCCAACGCGGTCAAGCTGGTGCGTGCTGGCAACGGCAATGCCCTGTATTTCAGCCGTGCGCCGATTCCTTGGCCACGCGATGCTTTCGCGCGCGACCGCAACAGCATGCCGGGGCAGGGCGAGTGGCTACGCCATATCGGTATCTACGGATACCGCGCCGGATTCCTGCAGCGCTTTGCCGCGCTCCCGCCTGGGCGTCTGGAACAGATCGAATCGCTGGAGCAACTGCGCGTGCTTGAAGCCGGTTTCCGCATTGCGGTCGGATTCACGCCCGAGCCGTTCCCGCCGGGTGTCGACACGCCGGAAGATCTCGCCCGTGCCGAGGCCTGGATTGCTGCCGGTCGTGGCTGAACCGGTCCGCCTGCTGACGTTCCTTATCGTGGTTTCTTGGTTGGCAACTGCTCGACAGTCGCCAGGCCGATGATCAGCCACCTACGGTGAACAGCAATCTTCATAGATCTTGCTTCCTTGTCGAGTTGCGCGTTGAATTTCAGTCGCGGACAGGTCGGTCGCATACTTCGCTTTCAATGCATCGGACAATTCCGGCGGAACGATGCTCTTCGACGCCTTGCTGGCGGCTATCTGGAAGGCGTAAGCGCTAACTGGATCGCGCTCGGTGAGGATTCCATTCGCGTAACTGCGGGCGAGCTTCTGGAGAGCCTCGACGTTTCCGGTTGAGGCGGCCTGGTGCAGGTAGTTCATCGCTTGCTGGCGATAGCGCAGAACACCACCTGGATTGCCGAGCATGTCTGCGCCATCACCCAGGATGGCGTTCGGATCTGCGGCGTATGTCAGCTGTGCAGGCACAAAGCCGCGGTCCGCAGAAGCCTCAAGCCAGCGCGACATATAGTTCTTCCATTGTTCGATCGGGACGGACAGGCACTCTCTGGGAATCAGTGCGTCCAGGTTGGTGTCTCGTGCAGCTCTATGCGCGAGCTCCAGTTCAGTCCGGCATGAGGCGACCTTCAAGTAGATCTCGTACGCTGCGGCTTCACTCCCGGCCTCTGCGAGCGGGAGGAGGCTGGAGATGACAGCTTCCGCGTCATCCGGTCGTGCCTCGAAGCTCTGGTCTATCGAATAGGCGCGGCCGCCCAAAGAGCGCGTGCCAAACGTACGGGGGCGCCGACTTGCGTGACGCTGCGATGGGCTCTGGACCGAGCGGGCATTTGCCGGCGACATCGCTTCGGCAACGGTTGGGGGCATTGCTGCCTCCGGCGTTGTTGCCGGCTCATCGCCCCGCAGGTGAAAGTAAATCCCAACGGCCAGTGCTACGAGAGCAGGTCCAGTAATCTGCCACGTACGCATCATTTGTCCATCTAACGGGCGGGTGTTCACAAACGGCCGGCAAGGAGCTTGCTGAAACAGACAGTGGTGAAACAGGCTCGCGTTTACAATCAGAACGTCCTCATGGGCATCGCGGAACATCTGGTAGAGGCCTTGTCGCACCATGTCGTTGCGTTCGTTCCTCTCTGTGGGGATTGCATGCTGATCAGGAGAAGAGCATGAGGTTTCTGGTCGTCTGCCTTGGCAACATCTGCCGCTCGCCGGTGGCCGAAGGCGTCCTGCGTGCGCGCATCGCCGCGTCGACGCTGGCCGGCAAGGTCGAGCTGGATTCGGCCGGGACCGGCGACTGGCACATCGGCCAGCCGCCCGATCGCCGTGCAATAGCGAACGCAGCCGAACACGGCATCGACATCTCCGGGCTGCGCGCCCGCCAGCTTGGCGACGACGACTACCGCCGCTTCGACTGGCTGCTGTGCGCCGACCGAGCCAACCTCCGCGACGTCGAGGCGCGCGCCCCACGGGGCTCCCACGCCAAGACGGCGCTGCTGCTGGAATGGGCGGGCATCGAGGACGGCGGCGAAGTGCCGGACCCATACACCGGTGGTCCGGCCCAGTTCGAGCACGTCTTCCAGCTGCTGGACCGCGCCGCCGACGGCGTCATCAATCAGCTGCACCGCCAATACCACCTGTAGCCGTAGCCCGGGATCCGGGAAATCGTCAAACCCTTGTGGTGTCGCATAATCAGCCCAACTACTGAGCCGATGCTTGTGATCGCAACGCCCGCCCACTTCGCCCCTCCATCCACGGCTTCCGTCGGCATTGCCGCGATGCGGCCGGGCAGGGCCGGTCCGCCATGAGCCGGGTCAAGGCCGCGGCCGCGCCATTCGACGGCAAGGCCTTCGTCAAGAAGCTGAGCACCGCCCCGGGCGTGTACCGGATGATCGCGGGCGACGACAGCGTCCTCTACGTTGGCAAGGCCGGCGTGCTCAGGAACCGCGTCTCGAGCTATTTCAACGCCACGCCCAAGTCGGCGCGGATCATGACCATGCTGGCGCAGACCGCGCGCATGGAAGTGACGGTCACGCGCACCGAGACCGAGGCGCTGATCCTCGAGAACGAGCTGATCAAGTCGCTCAAACCGCGCTACAACGTGCTGCTGCGCGACGACAAGAGCTACCCCTATGTGCTGATGACGCAGGAGGCGTGGCCGCGCATCGCCATGCACCGCGGTCCGCGCGCGATCCCGGGGCGTTACTTCGGCCCCTATGCGAGCGTCGGCGCGGTCCGCGATTCGCTCAACCTCATGCACAAGCTGTTCAAGCTGCGCAGCTGCGAGGACAGCGTGTTCCGCAACCGTTCGCGGCCCTGCCTGCAGCACCAGATCGGTCGTTGCAGCGCGCCGTGCGTCGGCCTGGTGGCGGCCCGCGACTACGCCGAGAGCGTGCGCCGATCCAGCCTGTTCCTGGAAGGGCGCAGCGACGAGCTCAGCGATGACCTGGTCAAGACGATGGAAGCGGCCAGCGTGCGCCTGGATTTCGAGGAAGCGGCGCGCCTGCGCGACCTGGTCGCCTCGATCCGCAGCGTGCAGGCACGGCAGTACGTGGATGGCCGCGCGGCGGACCTCGACGTGCTCGCCATCGCCATGCAGGGCGTTGCCGCCTGCGTGCTGCTGCTGGCGTTCCGCGACGGGCGCAACCTCGGCACCCGCGCGTTCTTCCCGAAGACCAATGGCAGCGACAACCCGGAAGAAGTGCTGGCGGCGTTCGTCTCCCAGTTCTACGGCGAGCAGCAGCCTCCGCGCGAGATCGTGCTGGACCGTGACATCCCCGACCGCGAGCTGATCGAGCAGGCGCTGTCGAGCGCCGGCGAGCGCAAGGTCCAGATCCGCTGCAACGTGCGCGGCGAGCGCGCCGGCTACCTCGACATGGCCAAGCGCAACGCCGAACTGTCGCTGGCCAGCGAACGGACCAGCCATGCCGCGCAGCACGCCCGCGCCGAAGCGCTGCGCGACCTGCTCGGCATGCACGAACTGCCCGGTCGCATCGAGTGCTTCGACATCAGCCACACCATGGGCGAGGCGACGGTGGCCTCGTGCGTGGTGTTCGATGCCGAAGGCCCCGTGCGTGGCCAGTACCGGCGCTACAACATCACCGGGATCGAGCCGGGCGACGACTACGCGGCGATGCACCAGGCGATCGAGCGCCGCTTCCGGCGCGCGGTGGAGGAGGGCGGGGTGATGCCTGACATCCTCCTGATCGACGGCGGCGCGGGCCAGGTCGCGCAGGCGCGGGCGGCCCTGAACGAGCTGGGGGTCGACGGCGTGGCCCTGGTGGGCGTGGCCAAGGGCCCGGCCCGGCGCCCCGGCGACGAGGAGCTGCTGCTGCCGGACGGGCGGACCGTGCATCCCGGGGCCGAGTCCCCGGCGCTGCAGCTGGTCCAGCAGGTCCGCGATGAGGCCCACCGGTTCGCCATCACCGGCCATCGCGGGCGCCGCCAGAAGGCGCGCAATACCAGCCGCCTGGAGGACATCGCAGGCATCGGGCCGCGCAGGCGCGCCAGCCTGCTGCGGCACTTTGGCGGCCTGGGCGGCCTGAAGGCGGCGGGGATCGAGGAAATCGCACGCGTGGACGGCATCAACGATGCCCTTGCCGAGCGTATCTATGCGACCCTGCACGGGCTGGACACACCCGACATGAACGACGCGAAGAGCGGCGCGCGGAGCGAAGGATGAAGTTGACGGTACCGACCATGCTGACCCTGCTGCGGATCCTGCTGATCCCGGTACTGGTGCTGGTGTTCTACCTGCCTTTCAAGTGGACGAACTTCGCGGCGGCCTTCATCTTCGCCTTCGCCTCGATCACTGACTGGCTCGATGGCTGGATCGCGCGACGCTACGACCAGTACTCGGCGTTCGGCGCGTTCCTCGATCCGGTCGCCGACAAGCTGATGGTGGCCGTGGCGCTGCTGCTGACGGTGCAGAAGCATCCGACGGTGTGGATGGCGTTGTGGGCGGCGGTGATCATCGGCCGAGAAATCGCGGTATCCGCGCTGCGCGAATGGATGGCCGAACTCGGCCAGCGCGCCACGGTGAAAGTCGCCGGCATCGGCAAGATCAAGACGATCGTGCAGATGGTCGCGCTGGTTTGCCTGCTGTATCAGGAGCCTTTTGCAGGCATCAATGTGTTCATGGTCGGCGAATGGTTGCTGGCCGCGGCCGCGCTGCTGACGTTATGGTCGGGGCTGGCGTATCTGCGAGCTGCATGGCCGGTCTTGCGCGAAGACGCGCGTTCATAGAAAATATCGTCATCGCGAACGGTGCAGTGTTTCGATGATCGGCCAAGCGGTGGCACGCGAGGTCGTGATGGGTGCGGGGCGATACGGAAGTCCGGCGACAGGGACCTCCGGGGAAGCGAAAAAGTGGTTGACAGATTCGCTTCCATGCCTAAAATGTCGGTTCCTCTGCGGGAATAGCTCAGTTGGTAGAGCACGACCTTGCCAAGGTCGGGGTCGCGAGTT
>DATDBK010000102.1:0-5525 GCA_036524935.1 Lysobacter sp.
TAGGCAACGCGCAGTTGCGCGTCTATAACATGATGACAAGCCGGTGACGCGTGTCAAGCGGCTTGTCCGGTTTTTTTTAAGTAATACGTTTTTAACGTCTTATAGCAGTTCTACAGCAATGGCCGTGGCTTCGCCACCGCCAATGCACAGGGAAGCCACGCCGCGCTTGACGCCGCGTGCACGCAGGGCATGCACCAGGGTCACGACCAGGCGCGCTCCGCTGGCACCGATCGGGTGCCCCAGGGCGACCGCGCCACCGTTGACATTCAGCTTTTCGTGGGGAATTCCAAGGTCTTTCATCGGGGCCATGGCAACGCAGGCAAACGCCTCGTTGACCTCGAACAGGTCAACGTCAGCGACCTGCCAGCCGGCCTTGGCCAGCACGTTTGAAATCGCTTTCACCGGTGCGGTGGTGAACCATTCCGGCTCCTGGGCATGGCCGGCGTGGGCGACGATCCGGGCCAGCGGCTTGAGTCCGCGCTTGCCGGCTTCCTCGGCGCTCATCAGCACGGTGGCGGCGGCGCCATCGGAAATCTTCGACGACGAAGCGGCGGTCAGCACGCCTTCCTTGCCGAAGGCCGCGCGCAGGGAAGGAATCTTTGCCAGGTCGATCTTGCCCGGCTCTTCGTCGCCGTCGACGACGACGTCGCCCTTGCGGCCCTTGACCGTCACCGGAACGATCTCGTCCTTGAAGGCGCCGCCGGTCACGGCGGCCTGGGCGCGGCGCGCGCTTTCGGTCGAGAAAGCATCGAGGGCGGCGCGATCGAAGCCGTACTTTTCGCACGCCATGTCGCCGAATACGCCCATGGCCTTGCCGTCGTACGGACTGGTCAGGCCGTCATGCGCCATGTGGTCGAGGAACTCGGCGCTGCCGTAGCGGATGCCGGTGCGCGAGTTGTTGAGCAGGTGTGGTGCATTGGTCATCGACTCCATGCCGCCGGCGACGACGACACTGGCCGAGCCAGCCTTGATCAGGTCGGTGGCCAGCATGATCGCCTTCATGCCCGAGCCGCAGACCTTGTTGATCGTGGTGCAGCCGGCGGAAGTCGGCAGGCCGGCGGCGAGTGCAGCCTGGCGCGCCGGTGCCTGGCCGAGGCCGGCCGGCAGGACGCAGCCCATGATCACTTCGTCAACCTGGTCGGCGGCGACGCCGGCGTGTTCGAGCGCGCCGGTGATGGCGGCCGTGCCCAGTACTGGCGTCGGCACGCCCGTGAACTGGCCGAGGAAGGAACCGATGGCGGTGCGCTTGGCACCGACGATGACCACGTCACTCATGGGGAACTCCAGGACAAATCAGGCCAGCGCGGCAGGCTGGAACCTCCGGATTATGCGGCGCCGTGCTGCACCGCCGCAAATTTCCCGGCGGGTGGGGCCGTTCAGCCCCGGGCGGCCCCTCGAGCCGGGGGCGGGACGAATACCAAACGGCTCATGAAGCGCGGCTGGCAAGTTGGTCGCCATGGAGCCGCCATGGAGCTGGCAGCGGACCCCATCCGTCATCACCGTGCGCACACCTCGGTGAACCGTTCCAAAGTCGCCGTTCAAATCAGGTGCCACCGGCAGTCAATGGCGCAGCCGCCAATGCAGTCACGGTTCCGCAACGACCGCACCACCATGCGTTGTGATGCGCGGCGGGTTGGATCGATACTGCCGGCGGACGCATGCGGATTCGCTGGGGAGCGAACGCACCGTCGTTAGAGGACGACATGCACTATCGCGAACGAGTTCTGGTCACTGCGATGCGCGGCGCGCTGCTGCTGTCGGCTATGTGCGGCCTGGCCGCCTGCGGCGGTGGCGGTGGTGGCGGCGGAAACGTGCGACCGAATCCGCCACCGGCTGCGGTCGTGCCGCCACCGCCGCCGCCGGTTCCGCCGGTGGTCTATGCGCCCGACCCGCAACTCAGCCAGCACCTGATCTCGACCAACGCCGCCGCCGCGCACCAGGCCGGCATCACCGGCACCGGCGTTCGCATCGGTGTCGTCGACAGTGGGGTGATGCGCAGCCACCCGGCGTTGTCGCCGCGCGTGGTGGCCAACCTCAACTTCATTTCCTCGCCGCCCAACAACCTGACCATCGACGATGTCGCCGGCCACGGCACGGCGGTTTCGCAGATCATGGCCGGCACCGCCTTCGGTGCCTGGCCGGGCGGCATCGCGCCGGGTGCGCAGATCGTGTCGGCGCGCATCATCAGCGACGAGCCGCCGAAGGACGACGGCTCCGGCTCCGGCAACGAGGTCAATGGAGCGATAGGCCTCAAGGCGGTCCACCAGGAACTGATCAACCGCGGCGTGCGGGTGATGAACAACTCGTGGGGCGGGCTGTACTGGACCAATCCGGTCGCGACCGCGGCAATCGCCGACGAGTACCGGCCCTTCATCGCCAGCAACGGCGGTCTGGTGGTATTCGCCACCGGCAATGAGTCGAAGCCGGATCCGTCGAGCATGGCGGCGCTGCCGAGCCAGCCCGGGCTCAACGGCACCTTGCCGGCGGCGGACCTGGAGCGGGGCTGGATCGCGGTGACCGCACTGGAAGGCACCAACGCGCTGGCCAGTTACGCCAACGCATGCGGCCAGGCGATGCGCTACTGCATCGGCGCATTGGGAACGGTTGCTGTCACCGGCACCAAAGATACGCCTTCGTCACCGACCTACTGGCAGTGGTCCGGCACGTCGCTGGCCGCTCCGCAGGTGTCGGGCGCAGCCGCGCTGGTGTGGCAGGCGTTCCCGTTCTTCAGCAACGACAACGTCCGGCAGACGCTGCTGGGCACGGCGAGGGACCTGGGTGCCAGCGGCATCGATGCGACCTTCGGCAACGGCATGCTCGACATTGCCAATGCGATCCGGGGACCGGAGCGCCTGGATTTCGGCGACTTCACGGTCCGCTTCGACAGCAACACCGTGTTCTTCAACAATCAGTTGTGGGGGCCGGGCCGCCTGGTCAAGGAAGGCAACGGAACGCTCAGGCTGTTCCGCAGCGGGCTGCATGGCAGCTCGGTCGTCAACGGCGGTGTGCTGATCAGCGACCAGTTGTCCGGGCCGCTGACCATCGGCGCCCAGGGCGAGGCGCGCATCACGTTCAGCACCGGCGCCGTCGAGAACCAGGGTCGCTTCGTCGCCGATGGCGACCAGGTGGCGATCCAGGGGACGTACCACCAGACCGCAGGCGCGGAACTGGCCTACCGGGTCGGCTCGCCGGTGCGGATCTTCGGTGCAACCACGATCGATGGCGGCGACGTCCACGTACTCGGGGTGAAAGCCGGTTACACGTGGCAGGCACAGGAACCGGTGTTGCTGGCGATGGCCGGCTATACCGGCAGGTTCGACGCGCTGACTGCCGCGCCGGGCGTGTTCCTGCAGGCGGCGCTGCGTTACGACCCGCTCGCGGTATCGCTCGACATCACCCGCCTCGACGTCACGGCCGCGGCGCAAAGCATGGGCCTGAGCGCGGCATCGTTGTCGGGCGCCGAACGCGTGGAAGGTGCATTCGACCAGATCGACCAGGGCAATGGCGCCACCGTCGGCGACGATTTCCTCGGCGCTGCCGGTGCCATCCAGCAGAGTGCGAACGCAATGGCGGCCGAACGGACGCTGTCGAGCCTGTCGGGCGAACTGCACGGCGCCGACACCGCGTTCGCGATGATGGCGATCGAAGGCAACCGGCGCGCGCTGGAATCGCGCGTGGATGCGTTGCAGGCCAATCCGATGGCGGGCACGTGGTCGGACGAACTGCAGTCGCAGCGTGCGATGGCGCGGTTCGACATCGACGCCGACGGCTGGATGCTCGGCCAGGACCGTCGCCTCGGCGACCGCCTGACCGTCGGCATGGCGCTGTCGGAGACCGAAGGCTACGCGCACCACGACCTGCGCTTCGACCGCGAGCACAACCGCCAGGCCGAAGCGCAACTGTATGGCGCCTACGACCTCGGTCGCGGGTACCTGCTGGGCAGCGTGGCGCTGGGCCGCATGCAGCGGTGGACGCAGCGCGACATCCTGCTGGGTGCCGATTCGTTCCGCGTCGACGCCGACTACGCGCATCGCTACGCCACGGTCGGTGTCCAGGCCGGCCTGCCCGTTGCGATCGGTCGCGGCCGCATCACGCCGTATGCCGGCGTGCAGGCGTTGCAGCTCGATCGCGAGGGATTCAACGAACGTGGCGCCGCCGGGTTCGGCCTGAGCACGAGCGCATCGACCATGACCCTCAGCCAGGGCCTCCTTGGTGCGCGCGTCGCCTGGGACTGGTCAGTGGGATCGATGTTGTGGAGCCTGCAGGGCAGGGCCGAATGGCAGCACCTGCTGTCGCAGTCGGGCGGCGACATCGATGCGCGCTTCACCGCGCTGGATGTGTGGACGCCGATCGTCGGCGAGGCGATGGCCCAAGACGTCGGCGTGCTCGGCTTCAGCGTCGGCACGCAACTGCGACGTGCCGGGCGCATCGCGTTCGACGTCGACGCCCAGAGCATGCAGGGCCAGACCTGGACGCGGGCGATGGCGACATGGTCGCTGGGGTTCTGAGCCGATTTGCTGCTCGCGCAAATGCCAAACAAGGCAAGGTCGCGTCGCAGTCCGGGCAGGCGGTGCAGGCGCGCTTCACCGCGCTCGATGCATGGGCGCCCATCGTCGGCAACGGCCTGGACGAAGACGTGGGCGTGTTCGGGCTCAGCCTGGGCGCCGACTTCGGCCGCGCCAACCGCATCAGCTTCGATCTGGACAATCGTCATAGCGACGGAGAGAACTGGAGCGGCGCGCAGCTCAACTGGCGCAAGGCGTTCTGATGCATCACTCCCTCCCCCGCGATGCGGGGGAGGGAGCATTTGTCAGTGCTTGTCGTTGAACAGCTCGCGGCCGATCAGCATGCGGCGGATCTCGTTGGTGCCGGCGCCGATCGCGTAGAGCTTGGCGTCGCGCAGGATCCGGCCGGTGGCGAACTCGTTGATGTAGCCGTTGCCACCCAGTGCCTGGATGCCTTCCAGCGCGACCTGCACGGCGGCTTCGGAGGCATGCAGGAGGCAGGAGGCCGCATCGACGCGACTGCTGCGGCCGCCGTCGAAATCGCGCGCGACCTGGTAGGCAAACGCGCGGCTCGACTGCAGCGAGGTGTACATGTCGGCGATCTTGCCCTGCATCAGGCCGAACGTGCCGATGGCGGCATTGAACTGCTTGCGCTCGCGCACGTAGGGCAGGGCGATGTCGAGCGCGGCCTGCATCAGGCCGATCGGGCCGCCGGTGAGCACCAGGCGCTCGGTGTTGAGGCCGCGCATGAGCACCTTGACGCCCTTGTGCACTTCACCGAGGACGTTTTCGGCCGGGATCTCGCAGTCCTCGAACACCAGTTCGCAGGTGTTGGAGCCGCGCATGCCGAGCTTGTCGAGCTTCTGCGCGGTCGAGAAACCCTTCATGCCCTTCTCGACGATGAAGGCGGTCATGCACTGGCTGCCCGCGTCCTTGCCGGCGGTGCGCATGTAGACGATCAGCACGTCGGCCTCGGGGCCGTTGGTGATCCACATCTTGTTGCCGTTGGCGACCCAGACG
>DATDBK010000103.1:0-5208 GCA_036524935.1 Lysobacter sp.
TACGTCTTTGCACAAGGGCAGGACCATGCCAACAGACCAAGTAGCGCCGCTTGTCGGCATCGTGATGGGCTCGCGCTCCGACTGGGAGACGATGCAGCACGCCGCCGCCAAACTGGAGGCGCTGGGCGTCCCGCATGAGATCCGCGTGGTCTCGGCGCACCGCACCCCCGACGTCCTGTTCGACTACGCCGCCACGGCGCAGTCGCGTGGCCTGCGCGCGATCATCGCCGGTGCCGGTGGCGCTGCCCACCTGCCGGGCATGCTCGCTGCCAAGACCGCAGTGCCCGTGCTGGGCGTGCCGGTGCAGAGCAAGGCGCTCAACGGCATGGACTCGCTGCTGTCGATCGTGCAGATGCCGGCCGGCATCCCGGTGGCGACCTTCGCCATCGGCAACGCCGGCGCCGCCAATGCCGCGCTGTTTGCCGCCGCGATGCTGGCCGCCGAGCATCCCGCGATTGGCACTGCGCTCGAATCCTTCCGCACGCGCCAGACCGACGACGTGCTCGCCAACGACGACCCGCGGAAATGACCACGGTCGGCATCCTCGGCGGCGGGCAGCTGGCCCGCATGCTGGCGCTTTCCGGCGCGCCGCTCGGCCTGCGCTTCCTGGTGATGGACAACGTTGCCGACGCCTGCGCGGGGCAGTTCGCGCCGATGGTCGTGGGCGACTACCGCGACGAGTCGACGCTGGCCGAGTTCGCCTCGCGCGTCGACGTTGCCACGTTCGACTTCGAGAACGTGCCGGCCGAATCGGCGCAGTGGCTGAGCGAACGCGTGCAGGTGTTCCCCAACCCGCGCGCGCTGGCGACGGCGCAGGATCGCCTGGCTGAAAAGACCCTGTTCCAGGAGCTGGGCATCCCGGTGCCGCCGTTTGCCGCAATCGACACGCGCGAACAGCTCGACGCCGCGATCGCGCAGATCGGCACGCCGTGCATCCTCAAGACCCGCCGCCTGGGGTACGACGGCAAGGGCCAGTACCGCATCAAGACGCCGGCCGATGCCGATGGTGCATGGGAAGCGCTTGGGGCGCAGGCGAGCAAGGTCGGCCTGATCCTGGAGGGCTTCGTCCATTTCGAACGCGAGCTGTCGGTGGTCGCGGTGCGCGGTCGCAATGGCGAGTTCCGCACCTGGCCGCTGACCGAGAACTGGCACGTCGATGGCGTGCTGTCGGCCAGCCTGGCGCCGGCGCGCGTCGACAGCGCCCTGGCAGAGGTCGCCTACGAACATGCCCGCAAGCTGGCGCAGGCGCTGGATTACGTAGGGGTGTTCGCGCTCGAGCTGTTCTGTCGCGACGGCAAACTGCTCGCCAACGAACTCGCCCCGCGCGTGCACAACTCGGGCCACTGGACCATCGAAGGCAGCGAGACCTCGCAGTTCCAGAACCACCTGCGCGCGGTGCTTGGCCTTCCGCTGGGCGATACGCGCATGGTTGGCATGGCCTGCATGCTCAACTGGATCGGCGAGATGCCATCGCCGGTGCCGGTACTGGCCGAACCGGGCGGGCACTGGCACGACTACGGCAAGTCGCCGCGTGCCGGCCGCAAGGTGGGGCATGCCACGGTCCGCGCCGATTCGGAGCAGGCGCTGGCGACGTCGCTGCAGCGCATCGGCGAGGGATTGGAGCGACACACCCAGGTCGATCCGGTGATCGCTGCGTTGGCGCGCACGTAACGTCCGTTGCACATCGCATGAAATGCAGACGGCCGGGTTTCCCCAGCCGTCTGTTTTGAAGCCCTCTCCCGCGAGCAGGAGAGGATGAGGCGGATTACTTGAGGTTCGCCGCAACGAAGTCCCAGTTGACCAGGTTCCAGAACGCCTCGACGTACTTCGGGCGGGCATTGCGGTAATCGATGTAGTAAGCGTGCTCCCACACATCGCAGGTCAGCAGCGGGGTGTCGTCGCCGGTCAGCGGGGTGGCGGCGTTGGAGGTGCTGACCAGGGCCAGCGAACCGTCCGGACGCTGCACCAGCCAGCCCCAGCCCGAACCGAAGGTGCCGACCGACACCTTGGTGAACTCTTCCTTGAACTTGGCGAAGTCGCCGAAGGCCTTGTTGATCAGCTCGGCCAGCTTGCCGCCGGGCTCGCCGCCGCCGTTGGGGGCCAGGCAGTTCCAGTAGAAGGTGTGGTTCCAGATCTGCGCGGCGTTGTTGAACATGCCGCCCTGCGACTTGCGGATGATGTCCTCGAGCGCCATGCCGGCGAACTCGGTGCCCTCGATCATCTTGTTGAGGTTGTCGACGTAGGTCTTGTGGTGCTTGCCGTAGTGGAAGTCGATGGTTTCGCCGGAGATGTGCGGTTCGAGCGCGGTGCGGTCGTAGGGCAGGGCGGGCAGTTCGATGGCCATTGCGGGCTCCAGAGGGCTGGCTAAGGGGAGGGCCGGGGGCGCGATCCGGGGGTGCCGGAGCGTCCGCGGCTCGGGAAGGCTTACAATTGGACATTCTATCCCCACGCTTCGTTGCCGTGCCGTCAATGGCCCGCAACGCACCATCGCAGGAGTTGCACCCATGTCCGTTATGGAGCGGATCCAGGCCGAAGTCGAAAGCCATCCGATCGTCCTTTTCATGAAGGGAACCGCGCAGTTCCCGATGTGCGGCTTTTCCAGCCGTGCGGTGCAGGCACTCAAGTCCGCCGGTGCGAACGAACTCCACACCGTCAACGTGCTCGAGGATCCCGAGATCCGCGCCAACCTGCCGCGCTATTCGAACTGGCCGACCTTCCCGCAGCTGTTCATCCACGGTGAACTGATCGGCGGCTGCGACATCACGATGGAATTGTTCGACTCCGGCGAGCTCGCACGCATGATCAGCGAGACCCACAGCCAGTGAGTGCAGTGGCAGGACCCACGCAGGACGCGCGGGCGCTCGACGGTCGTGTCGTGCTCGTCACCGGCGCCCATGGCGGCCTCGGCCAGGCCGCGGCGCTGGCCTGCGCGCGCGCCGGCGCGACCGTGGTGCTACTTGGCCGCAAGCTGCCGAAGTTGAACCGGGTGTACGACTCGGTGGCGCAAATCGGGCCGGAGCCGCTGCTGTATCCGCTCGATCTGGAAGGCGCCTCGCCCGACGACTACGCCGAACTGGCCCAGCGCCTGGAAAGCGAAGTCGGCCGCCTCGACGGCCTGTTGCACTGCGCCGCAGAGTTCGCCGGCCTGACCCCGCTGGCGCAGACCGATCCGGCGGTGTTCGCCCGCGCGATCCACGTCAACCTCACCGCGCCGTGGTGGCTCACCCAGGCGTGCCTGCCGCTGCTGGGCAAGGCGAGCGACGCTGCCGTGGTGTTCGTGCTCGATGATCCGGCGCGCGTAGGCAAGGCGTACTGGGGTGGCTATGGCGTCGCCAAGCAGGGGCTGGCCGGGCTGGTCGGCATGCTTCACGGCGAACTGGCCAACACCCGCGTTCGCGTCGCCGGCCTGCAACCGGGTCCGATGCGCACGCCGCTGCGCGCCAAGGCCTACGTCGAAGAAAACGATCGCTCCGCCGCCGAACCCTCGGCGTATGCCGCCGCCTGCGTCACCCTGCTGTCGGAAGCCGGAGCGGCACATCGTGGCCGGGTCTGGAATCCGCCGGCCACCATCGCCCTTTCCCTGCCGACGCTGCCGGGCCTTTGACGCCACACCGATGACGCCACGCCCATGACGATTGCCTCGGCAGCCCTGCTGCTGTTCCTGATCCTGGACCCGCTCGGCAACGTGCCGGTGTTCCTGAGCCTGCTGCGCGGCCTGCCGCCGAAGCGCCAGCGGATCGTGCTCGCGCGCGAGCTGCTGATCGCGCTGGCGGTGCTGATGATGTTCCTGTGGGGCGGCAAGTACGCCCTGGAACTGATGCACCTGCGCCAGGAGTCGGTCTCCATCGCCGGTGGCATCGTCCTGTTCCTGATCGGCATCCGCATGATCTTCCCGCCGCCGGAAGGGCTGATGGGCGAGATCCCCGACGGCGAGCCCTTCATCGTGCCAATGGCCATTCCGCTGGTGGCCGGGCCTTCGGGCATGGCCGCGGTCATGCTGATGGGCAGCAACGAGCCCACCCGACTGGGCGAATGGAGCCTGGCCCTGCTGATCGCCTGGGGTGCGACGGCGGCGATCCTGTTCAGCGCGACGCTTCTCTACAAGCTGATGGGCATCCGTGCCCTGACCGCGATCGAGCGCCTGATGGGCATGTTGCTGGTCGCCCTCTCCGTGCAGATGTTCCTGGACGGCCTGGGCACGTACCTGCAGATCGCGCCTCCGTAAGCGGCCGGCCGGCCGGTCTGGCCGGCCCTGCCCACGCTCCGGGCGCTCCGGGGGCGCCCACCGCGGCAAAGTCATCCGCCGCCCGGGACCGGGTTTGCCGGCCATGGCGATTCTTGACGGTCGTCACGTCTCTGTCACAGGGGCGACCTAGCCTGTTAAACTACTGTTAACACAGTGGCTGGGGCCGCACCCCACAGGGGCCGGGGCAACCGTAACAAACGAATCTCCGACCGGGCGCAGACCGAGGTCCGCGCTGGTCGCGTCATTTTTCTTTCATCTGCTCACGCATGAGGCCATCCGCAATGACCCATCCGAACCGCGTCCGTATGTCCAAGCTTACGCTTGGCCTGCTCGCCGCCCTCGCCACTTCTTCCGTGTTCGCCCAGGCCACTTCGGCCGGTATCGGTGGCCGCGTCGTTGCTGCTGACGGTGCACCCGTCGCCGGCGCCGAAGTCGTCATCACCCACACCGAGTCGGGCACGGTCAGTCGCGCCGTCACCGGTGAAGACGGTCGCTACAACGCCCGCGGCCTGCGCGTCGGTGGCCCGTACACGGTCACCATCAACAAGGCCGGTGCCGGCACGAGCAGCCAGGACGGCGTGTTCCTCAACCTCGACAAGGTCAACCAGGTCGACTTGGCGCTGAACAACGAAGTCACCACGCTGGAGTCGGTGCAGGCGATCTCGTTCGGTGGCTCGGAAGTGTTCAGCGCCAACAAGATGGGTGCAGGCTCGCAGGTGACCCGCGAGCAGATCGAGACGATGCCGAGCATCAATCGCAACCTGCAGGACTTCGCCCGCCTAGATCCGCGCATCGTGCAGAGCGACAAGGCCCGCAACGAGATCACCGTCGGCGGCCAGAACCCGCGCTACAACGTGATCCGCGTCGACGGCATCAGCAGCGCCGACTCCTTCGGCCTGCAGGGCAACGGTCTGCCGACGCCGCGCCAGCCGTTCTCGATGGACACCATCGATGAAATCGCT
>DATDBK010000104.1:0-6486 GCA_036524935.1 Lysobacter sp.
TGCCGTCGGGCTGATGCTCTGACCGTTGCCGAGGGTGAAGCGGAAAATCGCGACCTGATGCTTCATGGGGTCCGCCTCGATGGGGGTTGGCTGAGTATGCGCCGTATCGCGAAGTCTGCGCGTGAACTTCGGCGATATCGCATCGGCGAGGTCGGAACAGGGCCGTACGCCACTGTTCAAGCGCAGGCAGCTGAAGGCGGGTACCATGCTCGTGCACGCCGCTCCTCTCACGCGTCCCGCTCGACCTTTCCGGTCGCCCGCCGCGCTTCCCCCATGCGACATCGCCGCCCGGCACGGGCCGGCGCCTTCCTGCGAGTTCCTCTTGTCCTTCAGCACCCGCAAACCCACGGTCATCGTGGGCCGGCAGCATGTTCATCCACGCGTCCCGCTGGTTTGCCGGGCCCGCGTCGTGGAACGGTGCGCCTGATGGGCGAGAAGCGTTCGGAGGTGTCGTGCAGCCACTGCGATGCGGTGTGTTGCCGCCTGACCGTGGTGCTGATGCCCGAGGACGACGTTCCCAGGCACATGGTCGAGCGTCTTGCCGATGGGCCGGAGGTAATGGCGCGGGACGAGGAAGGCTGGTGCGTCGCCGTGGACCACAGCCGGATGTGCTGCAGCATCTATGACCAGCGCCCTGGCGTGTGCCGCAAGTTCGCGATGGGCAGCGCGTACTGCCGGTCCGAACGCGCCGCCTATCGCGAGATGCAGGCCCAGGCAATTCCGCTGACGCTGGTCGAAGACGGCCGGCGCTGAGCGTTTTCCGAGCGTGCCCATGACGCACTCTCGAGCAGATTGCGGCTTGGCGATCAGTGGGCTATGTCAGTCGCGTGTCACGCGCACCAGTGCACCTGCAACGCGGTTGCGTGGACGCTCTCCAGCGCAGTGAGGACCGGCCAGTGGAGCGGGCTGCCCTCAGCCAGTGCCTGGGCGAACACATCGCGTTTGCGCGCGCCCTGCATCAACAGGATGCGCGTGGGAACCCGGGCCATGCCGTGCGGGGTCAGGCTGATGCGGCGCGGCCAGTTGCGTGCGCCCCGGCAACCGCTGGCATCTACCGCGACGTAGTCGTGGCGACTGGCGAACACGCGTTCGAGGTCGGCCATGCCCGGGAACAGCGATGCGATGTGTCCGTCCTCGCCCATTCCCAGCACCGCGACGCAGGCGCGGACCCTGGCAAAGGCATTGGCGCCGGCGACCGCCTCTTCGATCGTGCGGCCCGGGCGCGTCATCGGCTCGAAATGCGCGGACGCGGCCTGGTGCTGCAGCAGGTGCGTGCGCACGGTGTGAGCATTGCTGTCGATGTCCTGCGGCTGCAGCCAGCGCTCGTCGACCAGGCCGACGTTGACCCGGTCCCACTCCAGGGGCGCCCTCGCCAGCGCGTGATAGACCGGGACAGGAGTGGCGCCGCCAGACAACAGCAGGCGTGCACGCGGATGGGAAATCAGTTCGCGCCGCAGCTCGGCCGCGATGGATACCGCCGCCGCCCAGGTCCAGACGTCCTCGTTGGCGTGGACGTGCAGGTCATGGCGCGGTTGCGGATCCTTCGCCTGGGCGGTTTCGTGCGAGCGATCGACAGCCATCGATCGATACTGGCACAGCCCACTTCAAGGGCGCGTGTGCTGGGCCAGCGCAGCGGCACCAAGCAGGCCGGGTTGCGGGTGGATCACCGCCAGCGTCGGGATGCGTGCCATCACGGCCGAGAAACGGCCCTTGTGCTCGAAGCGCTGGCGGAAGCCGGAGTGCGCGATCGACGACAGCAGCCTGGGCACCAGCCCGCCCGTCAGGAACACGCCGTCCCAGGCGCCCAGGGTGAGCACCAGGTCACCGGCGGCGGCGCCGAACACGGCGCAGAAAATGTCGATGGTTCGCAGGCTGCGCGGGTCGCCCTCGCGGGCGCGCGCGGTGATGTCGGCCGGCTTGAGCGGGCCCGGGTCCTCGCCGGCGATCGCGCTCAGCGCCCGGTGCAGGTTGACCAGGCCCATGCCGCTGACCAGCCGCTCGTTGGACACGCGACCAAACTCGCCCGACAAGTGCTGCAGGATTTCGATTTCTTCCGGCGTGTTCGGGGCGAAGCTGACGTGGCCGCCTTCGGTCTGCAGCGGGTAGTAGCGCCCATCGCGACGAAGCAGCCCGCCCACCCCCAGTCCGGTGCCGGCGCCGATGACGGCAAACGTGCGGTCGGCATCGTCGTGGCCGTCCCAGCCGGCAGCGCCCAGGGCGACCACGTCCTCGACCTGGAGCAGGGACGCGCCCATGGCCTGCGCGGCGAAGTCGTTGATCAGTTCGACCGATTCCAGGCCCAGCGCATCACGCGTGCGCGCCGCCGATATCACCCACGGATGATTGGTGATCCGCGCTTCGTCGCCATCGACCCGGCCGGCCACGGCGAACACGCCGGTGCGCGGATTCGCCCCGGTGGTGTCGAGGTAGTGGCGCGCTGCGTCGGCCAGCGAGGGGAACTCGGCAACCGCGAATTCGCGCACGCTCTCCATCAGCAGCGGCGTCCGCTTGTCCTGGCGGGCCAGGGCGAAACGGGCATTGGTGCCGCCGATATCGGCCAGCAGGGCATCGGCGGCCGGAGCGGCTGCCGCGGAAGAGGGAACACTCAAGGATCACCACCGCACGATCGGATCGCAGACAGACGGACGCGGTCGCGCGCCCGGGCTGCCGAGAGGGTAAAGCAGTCCAAGGGCGATGTCTTGCAGTTGCCGGGGCCCGGTCGCCTGGCAGAAGGTGAAAACGAAATCAGTGCCCGGCCTCTGTTGGCCTCGGGACAGCATTTGCCATCCGTACTGAGCAGAACGGACGCCTTTCGGCGCCCGCTCCGTGGCATGGCAATGAGGATAGTGCGGCGGCGTTACGGGCCGAGCGGCTGGAACTGCGGGGACAAGCTGATGCCCTTCTTGTAGTAGAAGGCGTCGATGTCTTCCTCGGCGATGTCGCAATAGCCGTACAGGGCTTCCTGCTCGATGCAGTAGTCCGGAAGCACGGCATCGTGCCGGCGTTCCAGCGTGTAGTAGCCAGCCTGGACCTGCTCCGGTGACGCGTAGTCGAACGCGTCAGGGACTTTGGTGGTTTGCGCGTGGCTGGCGGTGGCGGCGACGAGCGCCGATGCCGCGAAGGCGGCGCTGAAGAGGGACTTCCTGATGGAGTAGCGCATGTGTGCTCCTTGCATTGTTATGGGACGGGCGGGGTTATAGGGGGCTTGCTGCTTTACCAGCCCCACAGGCGTGGTGCCTGCGACGGCGCCTGCTTGTAGAAGAGCGACTCGACGTCCTCCTCGGCGACTTCGCAGTAGCCGTAAATGGCTTCCTGTTCCAGGCAATAGTCCGGGGCCTGTGCGTCTGGCCTGCGGGCCAGTACGAAGTTGCCCTTCTCGATCTGCTCCGCCGACGCCTGGTCGTGATAGCGCGGAGCATCGGACGGTGCTGCGCTGGCCGTCGTTGCGGCCAGCAACACCATGCTGGAAAGTGAGATGCGGAGGAGGGTCCTGCCGTTGCGACTACGCATATGAATACCTGCACGAGCATGAGGGGGAATGAAGCGTGTCCCACTCTACGCACGCAGTTATCACAGCAGAATCAGAGCCGCCTCATACCTCATACGCGTAGCAGCCACGAATCCCTACGGCAGCGGATCGGCCAGCTTGCGCCCGTGCGTGGCGATCACCTGCGAATACCACAGCGCGCTGTCCTTGGGCGTGCGCTCCTGCGTTCCGTAGTTGACGTGGATCATGCCGAACCGCTTCGAGTAGCCCAGCGACCATTCGAGGTTGTCCATCAGCGACCAGAGCATGTAGCCGCGGATGTCGACACCGGCCTGGATCGCGTCGTGGATCGCACTGATGTGCTTGCGCAGGTAATCCATGCGCAGCGGGTCGCGCACGCGGCGCTCGCCCGTGACCGGGTCGACATCGGCGGTCGGCGGGTCGAAGAACGCAGCGCCGTTTTCGGTGATGTAGACCGGCAGATCGCCGTAGGTCTGCTTGAACCAGAGCAGCAGGTCGGTCAGGCCCTGCGGGAAAACTTCCCAGCCGGTCTCGGTGTAGGTGCCCAGCGGCTGCCGCACCACGCCGGTATTGAGCGGGTAGCTCGGCGCATCTTTTGTGACGCTGCGGGTGTAGTAGTTGATACCGACGAAATCGAGCGGCTGCCTGATCAGCTCGAAATCCTCCGCAGGCCAGTCCGGCCATGCTTCGCCGAAGATCTCCTTGAGTTCCGGCGGGTAGTGGCCGAGCAGGGCGGGGTGCAGGTACTGCTCGTTCATGTAGGCATGGGCGCGACGCACCGCGGCCTGGTCCTCGGCCGAGTCGCTGGCCGGGTACTTGGGCTCGATGTTCACCACCAGGCCGATCTCGTGCTTGCCGATCTCGCGGTAGGCCTTTACTGCCGCACCGTGCGCGCGCATCAGGTTGTGCGAGGCGATCGGTGCTTCGAACCGGCTGCGATGGCCCGGGGCCAGCGCACCGTGCAGGTAGCCGCCATCGGTGACCACCCACGGCTCGTTGTGGGTCACCCACTTTTTCACCCGGCCGTCGAGGGCGCGGTACATCACCGAGGCGTACTCGGCGAACCAGTCGGCGATCTCGCGGTTGAGCCAGCCGCCGCGGTCGTCGAGCGCTGCCGGCAGGTCCCAGTGGAACAGCGTGAGCAGCGGTTCGATGTCGTTGGCAAGCAGCTCATCGACCAGGTTCGAATAGAAGTCCAGGCCCTTCTGGTTCACCCGGCCGGTGCCGTCGGGCAGGATCCGCGACCAGGACACACTGAAGCGGTACGCCTGCAGGCCGAGGCTGCGCATCAGCTTCACGTCGTCGCGCCAGCGGTTGTAGTGATCGCAGGCGACATCGCCGGTGTCGCCGTTGAGCATCATCCCCGGGGTGTGGGCGAAGCGGGTCCAGATGCTCGGGCCGGCGCCGTCGGCCAGCGGCGAGCCTTCGATCTGGTGCGCGGCGGTGGCGGCGCCCCACAGGAAGCCTTCGGGGAAAACGAACTGGTCGGCGCCAGGTGCTCGGCTCATGGGCTCGGCCTCGGGGGCAGGGTGTGAAAGGGGATGGATAGGCGTGAAAACGGTTACATGGCAGGATAGCGGACAGCGGTGCCCATTGGGAACCATCGCTCGCGTTCCATCAACTGGCAAAGCAGCCAGCGAAAGTGAAACGATCCCCGTGCCTCGGGGACGTCTCTGGAGAATTCATGGCGAAGGTCACGCTCGATCGTCTGCGCAAGGTCTATCCCAACGGCTTTGTCGGCGTCGACGACGCGAGCTTCGAGATTGCCGACGGCGAACTGCTGGTGCTGGTGGGCCCGTCGGGCTGCGGCAAGTCGACGCTGTTGCGGATGATCGCCGGACTGGAGCAGATCAGCAGTGGTGAGCTGCGCATCGGCGAACGCCTCGTCAACGAGGTCGCGCCGAAAGACCGCGACATCGCCATGGTGTTCCAGAGCTACGCGCTGTATCCGCACATGAGCGTGGCCGAGAATCTCGGGTTCGGCCTGAAGCTGCGCGGTGCCGGCAAGGACGAGATCGAGCGCCGCGTCGGCGAGGCCGCGGCGATGCTCGAGCTTGGCTCGCTGCTTGATCGCAAGCCCGCGGCGCTGTCCGGCGGCCAGCGCCAGCGCGTCGCCCTCGGCCGGGCGCTGGTGCGGCAACCGCAGGTGTTCCTGCTCGACGAACCGCTATCGAACCTCGATGCCAAGCTGCGTGCTTCGACCCGCGTCGAGATCGCGCGCCTGCACCGGCAGCTGGGCACGACCATGATCTATGTCACCCACGACCAGATCGAGGCGATGACGCTGGGCCAGCGCATCGTCGTGCTCGACAAGGGGCGGATCCAGCAGATCGACTCGCCGATGGGGTTGTACAACCGGCCGGCGAATCTGTTCGTCGCGACATTCCTGGGCAGCCCGGGCATGAATCTGCTTGCGGGCGACGTCGTCGAGCACGACGGCCTGCATCTGCGGATGGGCGACGGCGTCGAGCTGCCGCTGCGTCCGCCGGCGGACATGGTCGAGCGTGTGCGCGGCTACCTGGGCCGGGCGCTGACGGTCGGCCTGCGCCCGGAGGACATGCACCTGGCCGCCGCGGGGCCGGGGCATTTCGCCGCCACGGTCGAAGGCGTCGAGCCGGTCGGCAACGAGGCCTTCCTCGACTTGGCCTGCGCCGGCCGACAGCTGGTGCTGCGGCTGGCGCCGCGGAACCTGCCGGAGATCGGCGACACCGTGCATCTGGGGTATGACGCCGCGCAGATGCACTATTTCGACCCGGACACCGGGGTCAGCCTGAGGGCCTGAGGGCCCGTTATACTCCCTGTGAAAACACGGCTCCCGAGCCGTGCGCCTCCTATAAGAATCAATGGATTGGGAGGCGAACCTAATCCCAGTCGGTAATCACGGCCGCGTCCCGCCACGCCGCCAAGAGGCAACCCAGCCGCATGCGTCTGTCAACGATCAAGCTGTCCGGTTTCAAATCCTTCGTCGATCCGACCAC